>DATISI010000196.1:0-3563 GCA_035581745.1 Clostridiaceae bacterium | reverse complement strand
TCGTCAATGGGCTGGATCGTGGGTGGACCGCAGGCGGTCATCCTCGCGCTGCTCGAAACGGTGGGAGAAGAGGGGACACTGGTCATGCCTGCCCATAGCGGAGACTGGAGTGACCCTTCCGAGTGGATGAGTCCACCGGTTCCCGGATCCTGGATTCCCATCATCATGAAACACATGCCGGCGTTCGACCCGTCCATGACCCCGACAAGAAGTGTCGGCACTGTCGCGGAATCCTTCCGGACCTTCCCTGATGTGATCCGTTCTGACCATCCCCAGACCTCTTTCGCGGCGAGAGGAAGGCTGGCTTTGGAACTGACCAAAGACCACCGTCTCACCCATCAGATGGGGATCGATTCTCCGCTGGGACGGATGTACGGGAAAGAGGCCAAAGTCCTGTTCCTGGGTACGGACTACCATACCTGTACCTGCTTCCATCTCTCGGAGACCCTGCTTGCAGACATGTCGACGAGGGAGATGGGAACCGCGCTGCTTGTGGAGGGCAGACGGAAATGGAAGGTTTTCCGTGACTATGACTATGAATCCGGGGATTTCGGCGAGCTTGGAGAAGCCTTCGAACTGAAGAATCCGAGCCGGAAGGGCATGGTAGGGAACGCGGAATGCCGCATCTTCGACATGAAGGAAGCGGTGGATTTCGCGACAGTCTGGCTTGGTGCACATCGGACCAAAGGGAAGCTGCCTGTAACATAGGATCTAAGGAATGAGACCGCAAGACTCCGTCATGGAGATGTGGGACCGTTCCTTTTTTTGCGTGGTGGAACCCTTTATGCAGACGGTTTCTGGCACCCGTCTTCCCTTGGAAATCCGGAAAGGGTCCACAGGAAGATGTTTTTCCATCGTCGTTACGGAAATCGCCTGAAATCGCGTGCGTTTCCGGACATAATATCCTAGAATGGAATCATGCAGGCATGCCTCGGCATGCAGGAGAAAACTGGAAAAGACTGGGAAATATGGGAAAAGTTGTAGAAAGATATCCTGAGGCGGTGAAGCGCCTGGAAGAACCAGGCAAACCTGATGGGATCTTTTTAGCATGGAAGAGGTGAAGAGATGGGAGAGAAAGAGATCATCGATCTTACGGACAAGCCGAACACGGTGGCGTCCATGGTGAAGGCATTGCGAAAACTGGGCGTGAGGAAAGGAGACATCCTCCTGGTCCATTCGTCCTTATCCATGCTGGGCTGGGTATGTGGAGGACCACAGGCTGTCATCCTTGCCCTGCAACAGGTGGTAGGGGATAAGGGGACTGTGGTGATGCCCGCACACAGCGGAGACTGGAGCGATCCAGCGGAGTGGGCGCATCCTCCGGTTCCAAAAGACTGGATTCCGGTGATCCGGGAGAACATGCCGGCGTATGACCCGAAGATGACGCCGACAAGAGGGGTTGGGATCCTTCCGGAGTGTTTCAGGTCCTTTCCTGGTGTCATCCGTTCCGGCCATCCCCAGGTCTCCTTTGCGGCATGGGGAAAAAGGGCGGAGAAAGTGACAGAGGATCACCCGCTGACCCCTCAGATGGGCATGCAGTCCCCGCTTGGGAAGCTGTATGATGATGGTGCGAAGGTGCTCTTCATTGGAACGGAATTCGACACCTGCACGGGTTTCCACCTGGCGGAAGCCCTCATTCCGGACATGGCGGTGAAGCAAGCGGGGACAGCCGTCATGGAGGATGGGGTCAGGGTCTGGAAGGAATTCGAGGACTTCGACTATGATTCCAGCGACTTTGGCCAGCTGGGACTGGACTTCGAGAGAAACCATCCTGTGAAGAGGGGGAAGGTGGGCAATGCACAGTGCAGGCTCTTCGACCTGAGACAGGGAGTCGACTTCGCCAAAGACTGGATGGAGCAGAACCGTGACGGTGGTAAGGTGAGGGAAAAGGAAAAGGCGTAACCTGCCGGACAAGGATGTCGTGACAAGGTGTTGTGACAAGGATGTCTGGAAAGGGTGTATCAGGCGACGAATCGAATGGCGGAACAGGAAAGGAACAGGCTGTGCCTCCTCAAGCGGAAGCACAGCCTGTTCCTTATTCATTTCAAACAATCGGTGGGTATTGAGCGGTCCTGGTGTCAGATGACCTGCGGATACCGGTCTTCATTCACAGATGATGAAGGAAGGCTGAGGAAGTAGCGATGGATGGAGAGGTCCTCTGTCAGTTCGGGATGGAAGGCGGTGACGACAATACTGTCCTGCCTTGCGGCGACGATGCGTCCGTCCACCATGCTAAGCACTTCCACCTTATCCGAGACCTGCTCGATGTAGGGTGCCCTGATGAAGACCATGGGGACAGTGCCGATACCCTTGAAGTCTCCTGGGGTGCTGAAACTCCCCAGCTGTCTGCCGTAGCCATTCCGCACGACGGTGATGTCCATGGTCCCGAAATGCACCGTGCTGTCTTTGCCCAGGCTTTTCGCGAGAAGGATCAGGCCAGCGCAGGTCCCAAGGACGGGCATGCCTTCCTCGATCGCTGCCTTCAGCGGCTCGAAGAGGTCCAGTTCCCGGAGCAGCTTCCCCATGACGGTGCTTTCTCCACCGGGAAGGATGAGGCCGTCGATGCTGTGGTTCATGAGGTCAGATTTCTTCCTGATCTCCACGCCCCGGACGCCGAGCTTTTTTAGGGCTTCCAGGTGTTCCCTGAAAGCGCCCTGGACGGCGAGGACGCCGATGGTCCTCTCCATCATGCGCCTCTCTGGGCCATGAGGAGCTGGATCTCCTGCTCATTGATGCCCACCATGGCTTCCCCGAGGTCCTCGGAAAGCTCAGCCAGGATCTCAGGATCATTGAAATTGGTCACGGCACGGACGATGGCTCTCGCCCTTTTCACAGGATCCCCGGACTTGAAGATGCCGGAACCCACGAAGACGCCTTCCGCACCCAGCTGCATCATGAGGGCGGCATCCGCAGGTGTCGCGACTCCGCCTGCGGCGAAGTTGACGACTGGAAGCTTCCCATGTTCATGGACGAACCTGACAAGGTCGTAAGGGACCTGGAGTTCTTTTGCGGCCTGGAACAGCTCGTCCTCCCGCAGTCCCTGGACCCGCCTGATCTCCTGGCTGATGAGGCGCATGTGGCGTACGGCCTGGACCACGTCGCCGGTTCCGGGCTCACCCTTGGTCCGGATCATGGAGGCGCCTTCGCTGATCCTTCTCAGCGCCTCACCAAGGTCCTTCGCCCCACAGACGAAGGGTACGCTGAACCTTGTCTTGTCGATGTGGAAGGTGTCATCGGCAGGGGAGAGGACTTCGCTCTCGTCGATGTAGTCGATCTCGATGGCTTCCAGGATCTGCGCTTCAACGAAGTGCCCAATCCTGACTTTTGCCATGACCGGAATGGAGACGGCTTCCTGGATGCTCCGGATCATGGCAGGGTCGCTCATCCTCGAGACGCCACCCGCGGTGCGGATATCGGCAGGAATCCTTTCCAGCGCCATGACGGCGCAGGCTCCGGCCTCTTCGGCGATCCTCGCCTGCTCGGGTGTGGTCACGTCCATGATGACGCCGCCTTTAAGCATCTGCGCCAGGTTCTTGTTCAGTTCATATCGGTTATCCAAAATA
>DATISI010000195.1:0-4454 GCA_035581745.1 Clostridiaceae bacterium | reverse complement strand
ACCTACCTCTGGAAACGTTTGGAATCCAGGCGTAAAGCGCATCTTCCAGCGGGAAACATCCTGTGATCAGGATAATCAGATACCAGAAATCACCCGCGATGGAAAGGACCTTCCCTATTGGGGAGGCCCTTCAACTTTCGATCAAAGCGACGAATCAGTCCACCATCCTTGTGAAGGTCACAGCTTTCGCTTCTTCACCATCGAAGTCAGGAATCTCACCATCGATTTCCGCCTGGTCAGCCATACGATATGGGCATTGTTCTTCCGGTTCTCCAGCATCCTTGGGACCAGGAACTGCGCTACCGTCTCAGGCCTGTCCCCCAGGATCTTAAGGACCTTCATCGCACCCGGATTCTTTGCGAAGTCAGAAGGACTGCCGCCGGATCCCGTCAGATGGAAGTCCGTGAACATCATTCCTGGAGATAGACGCCCGGCTTTGACCGGTGTCCCTTTCAGCTCCCGTGCGAGTCCTTCGGTGAAATAGGTCAGGGCGTGTTTCGTGGTCCCGTACAGGATGGTCTTTGGATGGATCATGTTGTTTGATCCCAGGCCTTCCATATTCCAGATCTGCCCGGAACCCTGTCGGATCATCTTTCTAGCCGCAGTCTGTGACCCATAGATCATCCCTTTGAGGTTGGTGTCGATGACATTGTCGACACCTTCCGAGGACATGTCATAGATGAACTCCCTTGAACAGTTGATTCCGGCATTGTTGATCCAGATGTCCACATTCCCCCAGTGTGCTGCACTCTTTTCCCACAGCATGTCCACTTCCGATTCCCTTCTGACATCGCAAGGAACAAAGAGCACCTTCCCGGAAAAAGCGCTCAGGGTTTTCCGGACTGGCTCCAGGGATTCTTCCCGCCTTCCCGAAACCGTGACCCTGCAGCCAGCTTTCAGGAACTCCATCGCCATGCTCAAGCCGATTCCCCGTGTACTTCCTGTGATCACCACGTTCATCTTGATCCCCCCTTGATTTATACCTGTCCACATTACACTTCTTTCCTCTAGCTTCTCACAGATAACCACCCCGTGCAACCTCTTCCCTCCAGACGTCCCAAACCCTTGAAAGGACCTTCCTCTGATCGGTGTTTCCGATAAGGGGAAGGTCCTTTCAAGAGCTTCAGTTGATGATCTGCGGCTGTTCTGGGATGTTCCTGTCTACACTAGATTGGAATGCCTTATCCCGCTCTCCCTATCCGCTGCCTCTGGCTCAGAGACCTGCCCAGGCTCAGGCCCATCATGCAGAAAAGCATGTAGATGAGGGCATAGGCATTGGCACTGTTATTGTAGAAGAATGGCGTTGAAAGGATGAAGAAGACTGGAGCGATGACGAGGTAGATCCATTTGAAGCCATGCCTGAAGCCGTAGATGGAACCTGCAGCCAGGCAGTATGCGGGATTGACCACAAGAAGGATCGTGACCGCAAGCTCAATTGGGGTGTCCAGCCGGGTGACTGCAGGCAGGAGAAAGAAAAGGGCAGCGAACGCGGCAATGTGTGGCAGCAATTTGAATAACAGGTTTTTCAATACGATTCCCCCTATGTGGTGATTCGGAGTGTGAAATAGAAATAGGCGTAGACGAGCGTGACGAAGAGGATGACAGCGGTCAGGATGATGAGGAGATGACGTGGTTTCAGTCGCGGTGTATGGACTTTGTCCAGGTCCGCTCCTATCCCTTCCGCTTCTCCAAAGCGGTCGAGGACAGTCCTGACCGCAAGGTCATGATCCGCTCCGCCATCCCGCTCTCTGTCATAGGACTCCATGAGGTGCTCACGAAGTTCCACGACGATCTCTTTTTTTGCACGGACATCATCGATCTGCATGGCCATCTTCCGGATATGGGTTTCGAATTCTTCAATTCTCATCTTCAGGAACCTCCTTTGTCAGGACCAGGTCCACAGCCGTCTTGAACTTTTCCCATTCCTGGAATTTCATCTCGAGCTGTTTTCTTCCCGCTTCCGTAATCTTGTAGTATTTCCTTTTCCTTCCCACGCTGCTTTCCTGCCAGTAGCTGGAGATGAAGCCTTCTTTCTCCAGATTGTGGAGGATGGGGTAGAGCGTACCTTCCTTAAAAAGGAAGAGTTCCCCTGAAAGCCCGCCGAGCAGTTTGATGATCTGGTATCCGTACACTTCCTTCTCTCCTATGAGTCTCAGGACCATGAAGGGAATGGTCCCTTTCAGTAATTCCTTGTCGATTGCATCTGCAGCCAGCCTACTCACCTCTTTCTAATACATAACATCGCTATGCATAGCATTACTATGTATTGATTTTAATCCTTTCCTTCTGACTTGTCAACGGCTTCATGAAATATTCATCAGATAGTGTTACCCGTCATTTTGGTCATTTTGACCCCTTCAACGCTTCACGTTTGGGCACATTGAATATTCCAATGACGACAGTCATTCCCTATACTCATGATAGGGACATCCGGCACAGTCCATCCCTTCCATCCTTTTGCATGGATGGGGAACCCCACGAGAAAGGAGACCATCATGGAGACTCATATCTATTCAGACAGGCACATCACACTGGAAGTCGATTTCCATCGTGCAGAACCCTTCAACGGGGTCAGCATCCTTTATTTCCATGGAGGCGGACTCATGTATGGCAGCCGCAAAGATATCGACAAGGACACTTTGGACCGTTTCCTTGCAGAAGGCTATCACGTCCTTTCCTTCGATTACCGGCTCGCACCGGAATCCTCACTGGACCAGATCTACGAGGATGCTGTCGAAGGTGTGACCTGGTTTCTCAGAAGTGCAGAGAAACTTGGGATCCCATCGACAGACTATGTCCTCTTCGGCAGGTCCGCAGGTGCATACCTCTCCCTACTCCTCAGTATCGAAGGACGGATCCTGGAGTAACTCGGAGCGGTCCTCTCCTATTACGGATACGCGTTCCTCACGCCAGGCTGGTATGAGGAGAAAAGCCCCTATTACAATTCTTTCCCTGAAATCACGGAAGAAGTGGCTTCACACTACATCGGAAAGACAGAGATTTCTCAGGCCAACGTCTACAGACGCTACCCTCTCTATATCCATGCCAGGCAGACAGGCAGATGGCTGACCTTGCTGCTTGGACGCAGCGAAGCTGACTTCATCTCCAGGTTCACCCTCCTGGATCCCAGGAAGATGCAGCGGTTGCCAAGGGTGTTCCTCTGTCACAGTCTCCAGGATCCGGATGTCCCCTTTGGGGAGTCTCTCGCCCTGCACCATGCCCTTCCAGGCTCGAGGCTGTATTCATGTGCCATCCCCAAGCATGAGATCGACATGGATCCTGTGGAAAAGAAGCGGGTACTCAAGGAAACCTTCGATTTCCTAGCCAGGACCCTTCGCGCAGGCGACAGCATCTAGCGTCTTCTCCATGTCTTGAAAAGCTGTATCGTCCTTTGCCCTCTCTTCCTATGCGAGGTCAATCGAAATGTGCATGGGTCATAAGGGGCGAATGGAAACGCCGTACACGATTTGGTCTGGAACGTTGTCCTATGATCCAGGAATCCATGGAATAGCAAAGGACAGGCTCAATCACCTGTCCCTGCTTCCATTTTTCTGGTCCTTCTGCATCCATTTTCCTGGTGCCATGCGGTTTTCAGCCTGGAGCAGGAAACCGTACAAATCCCGCCTCTTTATTCAGGGCAGTCCGACCACGCGATTACGCCTCGCTGAGGTCGATTGTCCTGATCACTTTTGCGGGCACTCCGCCAGCGATGGTGTTAGGGGGCACATCCCGGGTCACCACCGCACCTGCTGCGATGATTGCCCCATCCCCTATGGTCACACCGGGGACTATCGTGACATTCGCCCCAATCCAGACATCATTGCCTATCACGATGGGCGCGGGTGTGATGTTTCCGCGCTTCCTTGGATCGACGTCATGATTGAGGGTCGCCAGTACGGCATTGTGTCCGACGAGGACGCCATCCCCGATCCTGATCCCTCCCTGGTCCTGGAAGCGGCATCCGGAGTTGAAGAAGACATTCTTCCCTACCGTGATATTCTTTCCGCAGTCCGTATAGAAAGGTGGAAAAAGGGCGAAGGACGGATCGACTGGTTTTCCGGTAAGACGCGAGAATAGCTCCCGGACCTCCTCCGGTGTATGATACCGTCCGTTCAGTTCAGCCGTCACCTTCATCGCTTCTTGCGCAGCCTCGTGCATCACTTCATGCAGGGCCGAACCCGCCTCAACCGTTTTTCCCTGATTCAGGTATTCCAGCAGATCATTGATATCCATGGGTCTCCTCCTTTTAGTTAAGATTCCAGATCAATGCACTTCTCCTTGAGGATACAAAAAGTCTTGCTTACGGCGTTCCATGTTTGGAAGTTCGGCCATCCGGCAGACCGTTCACCGATTCCCATCATTCCTACTCGCGAGCTCCCCATTCAAACCTTATGACGTGGTGGGCCAGAGCATGTCCTGTATCTGAACCGGCTGATGGCCCAGCTGATAGTGGA
>DATISI010000194.1:0-6137 GCA_035581745.1 Clostridiaceae bacterium | reverse complement strand
GCACCAGGGAAAGCCGCTCCATGGCATGGCTGTAGACTCGTTCCGAAAGCTCAAGGATCTCCGTCCCCACGATGTTCGCAAGATTCGATTTCGTGAGTCCCTCATTGTTCTTATGGATGTAGAGTTTGACGAACTCCGAGATATAGCCTTCCATCAGGCTGTCGATCTCCGTCTCCGCGACCCCCCTGATCTTCAGTTCTCCAATCTTTCGCTCGATGAAGTCATAGATCGTGTTCTCTTTGGTGCTGAGATAGTGGACCTTCGTCCCCTTTCCAAAGGTGAACCCGTTGATGTCATCCTCAAATAGACGGTTGAAGATATCCCGATAGACCCTTTCATTGAAGAGGCTCTCTTTGATATAGGACGGAAGGTCCGGGCTCCACAGCTCTACCTTCTCCCGCTTCCCGGTGAGGAATTCCGCATAGGCTTTCGCGGTGATGATCTGGATGTCGTTCTTCAGCTGTCCCACATTGCCCGGGGCGTCGTAGATGAGGAGGGCCTTCATGAGGTTCATGGAGATGTAGATGTCCTGGCTGATCCTCGAGGCCTCCAGGTTGAAGAAGCCCTTGACAAGGTCCAGCCGCTCATCGATGGCGCGTTCCTTGAGGGAAGGCACGCGGAGAGTCATCGGGATACGCCTGGTGAAGGTCTTGAGGAGGGAGGATGAGGGGTTCTCGGTCGTCGCGGTGATGATGAGCACATTGGAGGTCCTGCATTCGGAATCCCCGACCCGTCGGAAATCGCCCTTGTCCAGGAAGACGAATAGCGCTTCCTGCCCTTCAGGAGGCAGTCGGTGGACCTCGTCAAGGAAGAGGATGCCATTGTCCGCCTTCTCGAGAAGACCCTGCCTGTCCGTGTCCGCGCCTGTGAATGCCCCCTTCTTCACGCCAAAGAGCTGGGCGGTGAGGAGCTGGGGGTTGTTCGCATAGTCCGCACAGTTGAACACGATGAAAGGGGCGTTCTTCCCCCGGACACCGGACTCGATGGCATACCGGTACATCAGGTTCGCGAACATCGATTTTCCGACGCCTGTCTCTCCCAGGATGATGCTGTGCATGCCCTTGGGTGGATACAGGATGGCCGCCTTCGCCTGGTCGACAACATTGGCAAGGCTTGGGCTCACTTTCCCAAGCGTGTCAAGCTCACTTTCCATGTTGACCTGGATGGAGCCGACATTGATGGCCGCAAGGAATCGTACCGGCCTGCCGCTCAGCTTCATCGCCCTTCCTTCCTCGAAGAGCCTGTTGAGGTCGAAGCTGACATTGGCCCGGGCCAGTCCCAGGGCTTCTGACAGGGTCTTCGCATCCACCCCTTCCTTGTCCTTGAACTCACATAACCTGTTATATACCTTATCAATTCTTCTCATATCATACCTCACAAAAAATTCATAATTCATATTATACTATAAACTACCCTTAGGAAACCAACATGGTGTATAATTGTTTCGTAGAGTTTTGTTTTCAGACTTTTCCAAATAAATACAAAACAGTGCGGCACAAAAACGAAACACTACGCCACTGTCTCGAAAAAATAATGAAACACTATTTGTTTCATATTTTTTTAAATGCAGTACAATCGTTTACAGCCCTTGAACTTCAAGCATTTCGGTACCCCTTCCTCTCCCATCCTATTGTTTTGTAGTGTTTTGGCATGACATATGCTATATACATAAATATCAACAAAGGAGGTGAATTTGTTTGGAAGAATTAATTATGCAGATCATCATCGATTCAGGCGACGTTAGATTCCATGCCTATGAAGCTTTGGAGAATGCCAATGCGGGCAAGTATGAAGAAGCGGAAGAAAGCCTGCAGAAAGCGAATGAGGCCGTAGCCAAGGCCCATGAAGCGCAGACGTCTGTATTGTTCAGAGAAGCAAATGGAGAGAAAATTGAGATCACGGCTCTGTTCGTACACAGCCAGGACCACCTCATGACAGCCATCTCAGAGAAGAATCTGATTGGACAGCTCGTAGAGATGAGAAAATCGATCCAGGTTCTGATCGACGCCAAAAAATAACGTAAAATGGAGGATTGAAAATGATAAATGTAGTATTATTCTGTGCGGCAGGAATGTCCACAAGCATGCTCATCAAGAAAATGGAAGATGCAGCCAAAGCCAAGGGCGTAGAAGTCAAAGTCAGTGCCTACCCTGAAGCGCAGCTCGCGAAATATGTTCCAACGGCTGATGTCGTCCTCATAGGACCTCAGATCCGATATGCCCTGAAGAAGATCACGGCAGTATGCGAACAGTACAATATCCCTGTAGAAGTCATCTCCCCTCAGGACTACGGCCTCATGAACGGCGCGAAGGTCCTTGAACAGGCTGAAAGGCTTGCGGCTTCCAGGACAAAGTAGAGTATTATTTTAATACTAAATTTAATATAGAAGGAGGTCTCATTTTATGAACAAGTTTACCGAAATGCTTGAAGAAAAACTGATGCCGATAGCGTCCAGAGTAGCTTCGAACAAGTATCTGATTGCCATCAGAGACGGTTTCGCACTTGCCCTGCCGCTCCTGATCATCGGAGCCATCCATCTTCTTCTTGCGAATCTTCCAATCACGGGATATCCCGCTTTCATGGCCGGAATCTTCGGACCGAACTGGGCGACATTCTTCGTCATCCCGTTCAACGCGACCATGGCGATCATGGCCATCTTCGTTGTTCTCGGTATTGCCTACAGCCTGGCCGGTCAGTTTGAACTTGACCAGATCAGTACAGCGGTCATCGCTTTGGTCTCATTCCTCATCATCACCCCGCTGAACATGATGGTCACTCCAGCTGCAGGAGACCCAATCGCCGTCGGCGATGTCATCCCCTTCACCTGGATCGGTTCAAGAGGACTCTTCGTAGGAATCCTGACCGCGATCTTCGCAACACTCATCGTCAGATTCGTTGTACGTAAGAACTGGGTCATCTCCATGCCTGACGGCGTTCCGCCGACAGTCGCAAAAGGTTTCTCGGCCCTGATCCCAGCGGTCATCGTCTTCACCCTTTTCAACCTGCTGAGACTGCTCATGACATTCACATCCTTCGGAACCGTGCATGACATGATCTTCAACGTCCTGCAGACACCGCTTACAGCACTTGGTGCGACGCTTCCAGCAACACTGGTCGCGAACTTCTTCATCGGCCTGTTCTGGGTATTCGGTATCCATGGTGCTAACATCGTTGGCGCGGTCATGGGACCAATCTGGCTCAGCCTGTCCGCAGACAACCTCAACGCCTTCCAGGCGGGACAGCCTCTGCCAAACATCATCACCCAGCAGTTCCAGGAACTCTATCTGCAGCTCGGCGGATCAGGCTCTACCTTATCCCTTGCCCTGATCATGCTGTTCCTCACCAAGTCACAGCTGCTGAAGAAACTTGGAAAACTTGCGATTCTCCCAGGTCTGTTCAACATCAATGAGCCAATCACATTCGGTGTTCCAATCGTATTGAACCCACTCATGATGATTCCTTTCATCCTGACACCGATGATCCTGGCTGTGTTCGTCTACTACTGGACCGCACTTGGATTCGTTCCAAGGCCTTCAGGTGTCATCATTCCATGGACTACGCCACCAATCATCGGTGGACTGCTCATGGCAGGTATCCCTGGTGCGATCACACAGCTCATTGAGCTTGTCATCTCCTTCTTCATCTACTATCCGTTCATCATGGCGGTGGACAAGCAGTACCTGAACCAGGAGCTTGAAGCACAGCATCACGAAGAGACAGCAAGCGTATAATCCATAACAGCATCATGAATCTGGTGGACTAGTTCCACCAGGTTCATTTAAACAAACCACCATTTTATGGTAGCTTGTTTAAGTGACTTATGACAAAATGGAAGAAGAAAAGACATCAGAGAACGAGGAGTGTGTTTCATGACCTTACTTAATGAAATCTACATCAGCATGTTCAAGCCCCATGAATACTACAAGTTCAAGGAGCAGACCCTTCCCCACCTTCTGGCCTTCCTGGTCCTGGTCCTCTTCATCAGTGAGGTCTTCAAGACCCTCTACCTTTTCGGCTTCTCGCTGATTGCAGGTAACTTTTCCGCAGTCTATCAGCTGTTCCTGAGTGGACTCACCTGGACCTATGTCCTGGGGCTCCTTTACAGCTACGTCGGACTCCTCGCCTCCATCATCGTCTTCGTCATCCTCTTCAAGGGCGTTGACCTCATCAAGGAATACAAACACGTGAAGGTCGGGACGCAGGTCATCTATGCCGTCCACCTGTCCCTCATCTCAGCGATCCTCTCCAACATCTTCAGCTTCTTCGTCATCTTCTTCATCGCCGGATACTACATCATGGCCGTGAAGGGTGAAATCATGCTGAAAGCCAACAACAACGAGAAGATCAACCCCCTGAACCTCCTGAGATGACATACTGAAATGAATACGCATGGACAACGATACTCCTATCGTTTCTATACACCATGAGAGGCCCGCTGATCCCAAGATGTCAGCGGGCTTCACCCTGTCCTCATCAACCAGTGGAGACCATTCTCGCATCTCATCCCAACCCTCCATGAGCTTCAAAGCATCCCTTCCATAGCATCGCAAAAGGCACAGGGTGATTTTCAATCTGCCCTGTGCCTTTTCCATGTCTTTTCAGTCCTGTCGGGGTTCCCCCTTTAACGGGCCGCTTTCAGGAGGTGTCTATTCCTCTGTGAAGTACTTGTCCTTCGCGACCTTCCTGATCCATTCTCCGCTCTTCTTCACGGTACGTTTCTGCGTATCGAGGTCGATGGAGACATAGCCGTACCGGTTCTTGTAGGCATTGTTCCAGGACCAGCAGTCCATGAATGCCCAGAGATGGTATCCTCTGCAGTTGGATCCTTCTTCAATGGCCTTGTGGATCCATCGCAGGTGGTCCTTGATGAACTCGATCCTGTACTCGTCATGGATCTGTCCATTGACGAGGAACCTCGCCTCGTTCTCGACGCCCATGCCGTTCTCAGACACGAAACACTTCGGGTTGCCATAGTTGTCCTTGAGGTCGACCAGAAGGTCGTAGACGCCCTTCTCGTAGATTTCCCAGCCCCTGTACGGGTTCATCTTCCTGCCCGGCATGTCGTAAGGGTCGAAGAACCTGTGGAATCCATCGGACTCCGGATGCGAAGGAGCTTTCACCCTTCTTGGCTGGTAGTAGTTGACGCCAAGGATGTCCACTTTATTCTTCCTGATGACCTCCAGGTCTCCTTCAAGGACTTCAGGCAGCATGCCTTCCCTTTCGATGATCTCGACCAGCTTCGGTGGGAACTCTCCCCGGATGACCGGGTCGATGAAGCTCTTGTTGATGAAGAGGTCGGCAATCTCAGCCGCCTTCAGGTCCTCCTCTGACTGGGACCTTGGATAGACCGGGCTGAGGTTCAGGATCACGCCGATCTCCCCGTCCTGCTTCATCTCCCTGTAGGCCTCCACCACCTTCGCATGGGTGACGATCGTGTTGTACCCCACGGTGATCGCACGTCTCAGGTCCTTGATCCTTGGATAATGGAATCCTTCGAGATATCCCGCTTCGGCTGGTACGATGGGCTCATTGAAGGTGAACCAGGTCTTCACCCTGTCACCGAACAATCGGAAGCACGTCTTCGCATAATGCACATAGGCCTCGACGACTTCCCTTGATTCCCAGCCGCCGATTTCCTGCATGTTCACCGGCATGTCGAAGTGGAAGAGGTTCATGTAGGGGGTTACCCCCTGCTTCAGCATCTCGTTGATGACATTATTGTAGAAAGCAACGGCATCAGGATCAGGTGCTCCTGTGCTGTCCGGGATGAGCCGCGCCCAGACGATGGAGGTCCTGTAGGAATCCATGTTGAGCTCCTTCATGAGGGCGATATCCTCTTTGTACCGGTTGTAGAAATCCGAGGTCTTGTCAGGTCCTACCTGGTTGAAGAACACCTCTGGCTCCTTCTCGAACCATAGGTCCATGATATGGCGGCCCTTGCGCTTCTCCGCCCCTTCTGTCTGTGGTCCGGATGCCGCAGCCCCAAAAAAGAAATATTCCGGAAACGTGATTCGGTCCATTCTCTTTCCTCCTTACTTGTTTTGTCTTGTTCCCTATTCTCCTGGGAACAACATCTTGTCTCCATTATAGGCTGAAATGACCGCAGATAGAATAGCATGATGTCCTCATGGGTCGAC
>DATISI010000193.1:0-4654 GCA_035581745.1 Clostridiaceae bacterium | reverse complement strand
TTCAGCGTCTGAGCGCTTCCGGAAATCTTCATCCCCTCGATCGCGATGTCCGAGGCGCCCCTCTTCTCTGCCGGGATGCCCATGCTCCGGAGCGCTGAAATCATCGGTTCCAGGAACAGGTCATAGCTGATGGTACCATTGGGGTCGTAATCCGTCAGGATACTGTAGTTCAGGTTTCCCAGGTCATGGTAGACCGTTCCGCCGCCTGAATTCCTCCTTGCGACTTTGATGCCCGCTTCCTCTACCGCCCTGAGGTTCACCTCTTCATAGACATTCTGGTATTTTCCCAGCACGATGCTCCTGTCGTTCCTCCAGAGGAGAAGGTAAGTCCCTTCCCTGAAGTTCTGGAGCAGGTATTCCTCCAGCGCCAGATTGAAATAGACGTCTTCCGATTCATTTTCGATATACCGCAAACCCATCCCCCTTCCACGTCCCCTGGTTCCAGTTTCACCCCATCGGGTTTCTTTCCAGTCATCCTGATCCTCTTCCGATATTTTGATGCTCAAACCAGTTTCTCCTATCGTACCATCATCCGCCCTGCGGGTGAAACCCTTTTCTTCAGAAACTTGAAGGTTCAAAGAATTTTTGGTTTCAATCCCATATCCTTCAGATTCCCCCCAAACACTCCAGACCTTCTGTCTGCTATCCGCAGATTCTTTCCCTGTATCTCCTGATAGCGGTTCATCAAGGCCACCCCTTATTCGTCCCAGAAGGCCACATTCCCTTTCCCTTCACCCTGGAGAATTCCCTGGAGACGACAAAACAGCCGGATCCGCACCTCTTCTCCGAGGTGGGCTGGCTGCTTCCAATCGCCATAAGGCGGGACCTGTTCCAAGTTTCTGTAAACAAAACGGTGGGATACAGGATGTCCTTTTACATAAAGTGTGGGGGTGCGGAGGTCATCATCTTCTCAGGATGTCCTTCCGTCTGGTGTATTCCTCATCTGTGACCTGTCCTCGTGCGTACGCCTCGTCCAGGATCATGAGTGCCTGACTGTTTCCCTTTCCTCCCTGCCTTGGATTCCTGTCTTTCAGGAGCCCCAATACCAGGAAGATGACCAGTCCTGCAAGGACAAGGCCGCCCAGGATGCACAGCATCGCTGCCGGTCCGTATCCGTAATAACCCATCATATGTTCCACCCCCTCTCTCTATCTTTCCTGATTATAGCTTCTGAATATGGAGAACCCGTGGAGAATTCAGGGTGAATCCATGTGAATCCATGTGAATCCTTTTCCTTCAGATCTTGTTTCCGTTCCCTTCCGGTCTGCCCGGAAAACGGATGGTCACCGTCGTTCCTCCTGTCTCCGCACTGGAGATCCGGATAGTTCCCTGATGCGCTTCCACCAGGGCTTTGGTGATGGTGAGACCGATGCCTTTGCCTCCTGTCTCACGGCTCCTTGACCTGTCTCCGCGGTAGAACCGCTCGAAGACGAAGGGAAGGTCCTCTTTCCTGATACCCATCCCGTTGTCCCTCACGGTGACCATGACGTTTTCTCCTTCCTTCTGAAGCCCGACGAAGACGGTCCCGCCTTTGTCCGTGTACTTCAGGGCGTTGGAGATGACGTTGATGAAGACCTGGTTAAGCCGGTCCGTATCCCCCTGTATGGAGAGACCATCCTCGATCTCCTTTTCCAGGGCAATCTCTTTTCCAATGAACAGAGGCTCGAAGCTTTCGATGATGTTCTCGAGAAGGGGGGAGAGCTGTACCTCTTTCAGGTCCAGGCGGGCCTCCTCATTCTCGAAGGTCGAAAGGTCTCCAAGGTCCCGGAGGAGCTTCGTCAGTCGTGTGATCTCATCCTGGATGATGACCAGCCTGTCTGGTGTCGGTTCCCATACCCCGTCGAGGAAAGCCTCGATGTGGCTGTTCAGGGTCGCAAGCGGTGTCCTGAGCTCATGGGCGATGTCCGCTGTCATCCTTTTCCTGATCCTTTCCTGCTGTTCCAGGCGGAGCGCCATGTCATTGATCGAATGGGACAGGCTGTCCAGTTCCAGCGTTCTGGTCTCCACATCCATGACCTTCCTGAATTCACCATCCTCGATATACTTCGCATTGTCCTGGATGGCGTAGATGGGTTTGAGGAAGGTGCTCGAGACACGGTTCTTCAGCATCATCCCGATGGCGACGGAGATGATGGCGGCGGCCAGGTAGATTCCATTGATCGTGTACGCGAACCGCCTGTCTTCGCTGGTGACGAAGATGGTCTTCGGCCTTCCGATGAGGATGTCACCAAGAGCAGGTTCACCTTCACCATAGTCGTAGGTCTTGTAGTTGAACTTCGTGTCATCGATATAGTCGGAAGGACTGGTGAGCCCCTCGCTGACCCCTTCGGGATTACCCGAGGCGATGACCACGCTTCCAGCAGGGTCAAGCACGATGACCTCCGTCTGAAGGTTGAAGGCGTAATGCTCGATGCTCATCTTGTCTGTCTCACTGAGCCCATTCTCCTCCTCGTTCAGTTCACGGATGTAGTCCACAAGGACCCGGTCATCGGAATTCCGCGAGTTCTGCAGGTAGCTGCTGAAAAAGATGTTCATGCTGAGGTTCGATACGATGGTGATGAATGCGATGGAGGCGATGGAGATGAGGGTGAAGTACCTTCCCAGCTGGTCCCTGATCTTGATCATGGCTGGCCTCCGGAGAACTTGTATCCCACCCCGTACACGGTAAGGATATACTTTGGATCGCGGATGTCGTCCTCGATCTTCTGCCTCAGGTTCTTGATATGCGTGTCGATGGTGCGGTCGTAGCCCTCGAAGTCATACCCCAGGGCGGCGTTCACCAGCTGACTCCTCGTGAAGACCTGCTTGGGGTACTGCACGAGGGCGTGGAGGATCTTGTATTCATTCGGGGTGAGGCTGACCTACTCCCCTTTCTTCATGACGAGATGCTTCGGGATGTCCAGCACGAGGTCCCCCTGTCCGAAGGACAGGATATCCGTCGGGGTGCCCTTGCCCTTGGAACGCCTCAGGATCGCATGGACCCTTCCGACAAGTTCCCGCGGACTGAAGGGCTTGGTCAGGTAGTCATCCGCACCGAGATAGAATCCTGCGACCCTGTCTTCTTCTGAGGTCTTCGCGGTCAGCATGAGGATGGGGACATCAGACTCCTTCCGGATGATCCTCGCGATCTCCTCCCCTGAGATATCCGGAAGGTTCAGGTCGAGGATGATGAAGTCAGGCTCGATGTCCCGGAACATCTCAAGGGCCTTGCGGCCGCGGTCCGCGGTATAGACTTCGAAATCGTTCTTTCTGAGATAGTCACCCACGACCTCGAGCAGATTCGCCTCGTCGTCGATGACCAGTATCTTTTCAGCCATGTTATTCTCCTTTCCGGCATCCTTCCCTGAATGACCTGTAGCGGCCATTCCGCGGACGGGAAAACTCCCTTCCTGCCGGAGATCCTTTTCTTTCATTCTATCACAGGTGCCTGTTCCATTCCCGACAATTCCTTTTACTATTCCCTGGATTTCCCAAAGAACAGCGGAATCATCGCCAGGTGGACCAGAAGGAAGAGTCCGGGGCCAAGATAACGGGATTCCAGCGGGATGAAACGGCTCACGCCGACAGTGTAAGGCGCCATATATCCAAAGAACAGGGGCATGGCCACACAGAGACCCAGCATGACTGCCATGAAGAGCATGAGGGTCATGTCCCAGGATTCCATTCCAGCCTTCTTTTTCCTGTCTTCCCTGGTTCCCGGGTTCTCAACTTTTTCTTTTCGCTTCATCATGGTTCCTCCTTCCGGCTTTGTGCCTGTCTTTCCGATCATGCCACCTGCTTTTTATGACAGGCGGTCATTCTTCTTATGATTCTAAAAAAAGATTACCGGATAAGTGTGGAGATATTATGGAGAGTCCCCGAATCTGTGCTATAATAAAAACGAATTGAATACCGGGGGCTTGTCTGTACAGGCTGAGAGGGAACTTGCAAGTTCCGACCGTACCTGATTTGGATAATGCCAACGTAGGGAATTACATTTATGAGAGTAGATGGGATACACCAGATTGTTGGTGTATCCCATTTTTTAATTGAAAGGACGTCATCAACATGGAAAACAGGAAGACCACTACGCTCAGCAACAGTCTCTTATGGTTCGGCGCATCCGTCTCCATAGCGGAGATCTTCACCGGCACCCTCATTGCTCCCCTCGGTTTCAGACGGGGGCTCCTTGCCATCGTCATCGGGCACGCCGTCGGCTGTTTCCTCCTTTACCTCGCCGGCCTCATCGGTGCAAGGTCAGGGAAATCCGCCATGGAGACCGTAGGTTTCTCCTTCGGAAGCCGTGGCAGGATCCTGTTCGCGGGGCTCAACGTCCTTCAGCTTGTCGGATGGACTGCGGTCATGATCATC
Source organism: Clostridiaceae bacterium (assembly GCA_035581745.1). GTDB lineage: Bacteria > Bacillota > Clostridia > Clostridiales > Clostridiaceae > Youngiibacter. Next base: position 304 of record DATISI010000193.1, on the reverse strand, counting down.
GGGGGTGCGAGGGCCATGACCATCATCCTCGGCTCTGCCCTCGGCTTTAAGGGCGAACTCCTCTTCTGCCTCGTCATCGGCGGACTCATTCTCCTCTGGGTCCTCATGGGCATCACGAACCTTGGAAAGGTGAACGTTTTCGCCGTGACCGGACTTCTCCTCCTCTCCGTCCTCCTCTCCTTCGTCGTCTTCAACGGCGGAATCCCGGTCTTCACCGGCGGCACCATGAGCTTCGGAATGGCCCTCGAACTTTCCATCGCCATGCCGCGGTCCTGGCTGCCCCTCATCTCCGACTACACGAAGG
>DATISI010000192.1:0-2529 GCA_035581745.1 Clostridiaceae bacterium | reverse complement strand
ACTCGTTCGCGATGATATAGTTCGCGATTTTTTCTTCTGATTTGGAGAACTGGTCTCGTACCTGTTCGATCCGTAAAAAACTACCCATCTACTGTGCACCTTACCTTTTCCATTGATAGAATTCGAAAGCGTCTCCGGGGCCGAGCAGGTCGATGAGGAGGGCTCCTTCTTCAGCATGGCCAATGACATTGACCCTGCTGTCTGCCGGAAGGTCCTTCTTCACGATCTGCAGCTCACCTGAGTACCTCAGATATTCTTCATTATCCATTGTAACAGAATATGCCGTCCTTACAAAAGTGTTGCTGGGCATGATGGCAGACTTTTTCTTCGGCCTCGCCTCCTCTGAACGGATGACATAGGAGGCAGGGTCCTTCCGGTTGTGGTGGAGACCGGAAAGGATCCTTGCCTCCTCATCGGAAATCTCGCTTAAAGCAACTGGAAGCCTCATGACCCCAGGGGTGATTCCGCTCAGGGAATCCATCTCTTCGGGAGAAGCGAAGGCATCACCGAAGAGCACCAGGTCCGTACCGCCAAGCACGAGGTGCTGTGATGAGACCAGGGGAAGGAGGGAACGGTGTTCCTCGACAGTGGGCAGTCCTTCGTATACCGGACCACGCTTTCCTGTGAGGGAAGGGATGAAGGCCATGGTGGTCATCCCGAGGGAATGGAAATAGTCATTCCTCTCCTTCAGGAAATCGAAGGAGATTCCGGTGTCTTTCCTCGGATAGTAGTTATGGCAGACCTCGATGTTGCCGGTGTCCAGACCGAGGGCAAGCAGGTTCTCCATGTTCTCTCCCGTGATGGTGGAGGCGTTCAGCTGGATGCGGAACCTCCTGTCCTTCGACAGTTCGCAGATCTCCTCATCGGAAAATCCGAAATCAAGCCTCAGGGCGTGGATGTTGAAGTCGTTCCAGTCAACGAGGTCCATGTACTTCTTGGAGACATCGACGATGAGCTCCATGTCCAGTTCCTTCGCCTTTGCAAGGATGGCCCTGATCTCCTCCAGGAGACCTGAGCCTGCCTCAGGGATGTGGAGGGAGGTGAAGACCTTCTTCAGGCCTCTCTTCGCGGCTTCCTCCATATAGTTCAGGTTGTCGGGAAGGGTATAGTCCATTCCCGCGAATACGGATATTCCATGCATGATAATTCCTCCTTGGTGTCCGGATTTTAATGATCTGATTCGTGATGACCATCTTGACAGACTTCATCATTCTCAGTATTGGGCTTCCTTATGGAAGCATTGTCTTCTTTATAAGCTTATCGTAATCCATGATATGGGAAAAGCCTGCAAATCACTTCACAGGCTTTTTCTTGAAAGTTTAAGCTCTTACAGACTTCATGGGCTTTGTAACCACGACTTCATCATCTTCTTCTACAGGATCGGTGAACCCGATCAGGGAAGTCGCTGCGAATCCACCAACGTAGGCGATAAGCACGCCGATGAGGTAGGTGACCGCGCCGCCTGATGCGATGGCCGCTGCAAGTGGGATGCCTGAGAGTCCAAGGGCTACGGCACCGACGTTGCCGACTCCGGCTACGAAGGCTCCGCCAAAGGCTCCGCCTATGCATGCGCCAAGGAAAGGCTTGCCAAGAGGAAGGGTGACACCATAGATGAGTGGCTCGCCGACTCCGAGTATTCCTACAGGAAGGGCGGACGCGATGGTCTTCTTCAGTCTCTTGTTCTTCGTCTTCATGTATACCGCGATGGATGCGCCAACCTGTCCTGCACCTGCCATGGCAAGGATTGGAAGAAGGATGGTGAAGCCTTTTGTCGCGATGAGGTCAGCATGGATCGGGGTAAGACCCTGATGGATGCCTGTCATGACGAGTGGAAGGAAAGTTCCTGCAAGCAGTCCGCCTACAAGGAATCCGCCGCCTTCAATCGCAGTCGTTACGGTACGTCCGATGGTCTCGGAGATCGCTCCGCCTAGTGGCTGAAGGATGAAGATCGCGATAGCGCCGGCAGCAAGTACTGTGATGAGCGGGGTGAGGATCAGGTCTAAGGATTCGACCATGACCTTACGTACGGCTTTCTCGATTGTCGCTGCGACGAATACGACGAGCAGGACTGCGATGATACCGCCTCGGCCTGGTACGAGGTTCTTTCCGAAGAGGACGATGTCAGCCAGTGCAGGGTGCATCAGGATTCCGGCCATGACCGCACCGATCGCTGGGGATCCGCCAAATTCCTTGGCAGCGTTATAACCGACGAGGATGGTCATGTAGGTGAAGATCGCCGCTCCGAAGATACCGAGCAGTCCGACAAGCGCAGGATTGGCAGCAGCGAAACCTGGAAGGATCAGTGGATTCTTCAGCAGGTTGTTGATTCCCATGATGAGTCCGCTTGCGATGAATGCAGGGATGAGCGGAATGAAGATGCTGGATATGGTCTTCAGGATCCTTGAGAAAGGTTTCTCATATCTCGCCTTCATGTCCTTCTTCACATCGTCCGCATTGCCGAAGCTCCTGGTATCCACAGTGTCCTTGACGCCTGTGATCTGGGAGAGGGACTGTGCGACCTTTGTCGAG
>DATISI010000191.1:0-2406 GCA_035581745.1 Clostridiaceae bacterium | reverse complement strand
TGTCCAGTAGCCTTCTGTATCCTTCATGGTCGTATTCTTTCTCTCTTCGAAGTCATACTTCTCGAGTACGCCTTTTTCCTGAAGGGTCAGATAGTATGAAGGGTCTGCGACCATGAGAAGGTCAGCCTGTATGCTCTTGGCTTCGATTTCTCCTGTGATCTTCGTGATGACACTCTCTGTTCCGCCCTGGAAGAATTCCACTTCGATATCAGGGAAGGCTTTGACGAGTTCAGGTTTCATGAGTTCGATGATATCCGGATAGATGGAGGTATAGATCATGACCTTTCCTTTTGCACTCGCGCCTGGAGCTGGCTTTGCGCCACATCCTGCGAACACAGCGACCGACATGAGCATGACTAGGAAAATGGCGATACTTTTTCTGCTGAGATTTTTTAACATATCTATTTTTTCCCCCTTAATAAATAGTATCTAGACCTTGTGGTCAAAGCCTAAATAAACATCTATACCTATTATACATCAACTTTATCGATATGAAAACGTTATTCATGCCATTATGATAACTTTAAAACGCAATATCTGACGACTTTCCATTGTCTGCCGCCTAGCCCGCGGACTCCATCCCGGGGATGTTCCATCCCCCTCCTCCCTGACCTCTCCACCCTGACCTATCCATCCTGACTTCGCCTATCGCATCCTTGTGTCTGTCCTTTTTCCGATTTCCGAGATTCCCCAGGACAGGATGCTCACCCTTCCGCTAATCCACTGGCATCCAGACGGAAAGAGCCCCTCATCCGGAAAAAGCTTCTTTCCGGATGAGGGGCTCGTCGATATTTCATTTCTGGAAACACGCCAAGGGAGACGGGTTTACAGCCTGTCGTCCTTGATTCCCTGGTTCTCCATGGAAATCTGGATGATCCTTGAGATGAGGTCTTTGTAGCTCAGGCCAACACCTCTCGCGCTCTTGGGGAAGAGCGAGTTCTTCGTCATTCCTGGAAGGGTGTTCAGTTCGAGGAGATAAGGGACTCCATCCTTGACCATGAAGTCGATCCTCGCATACACTTCACACTTCAGTGCGGCATAGGCATCCCTCGCCATCTGGTTCACTTCCTTCTGGAGTGCCTCAGGCAACTCGATGATCTCCTCCACCGCTCCGTCGTCCTCGTATTTCGACTTGTAGTCGAAGAAACTTCCCTTCTGGGCCTTGATGATCAGTGTGGGAAGGGCTTCGCCTCCCAGGATGGGAATCGTGATCTCGTCCCCTTTGATGAACTTCTCCACCATGATTTCCGTGTCGTATCCGAATCCTTCCTCCACGCCTGCGCGAACCTCATCGAAGTCCTTGCAGATGAAGGTGGCGACAGAGGAGCCTCCACTGTTCGGTTTCACCACCACAGGATAACCGAGACTTGCAATCCTCTCCTCCACGAGCTCATCCATGGAACGGATGATGGTCCAGTCCGCGGTCCTGATCTCTTTCTGCCTCAGGATGGTCTTCGTGATGTCCTTATCCATGCACATGGCGCTGGACAGGACTCCGCATCCCGAGAAAGGGATGTCGAGGCTGTTCAGGATGGCCTGGACCGTGCCGTCTTCACCGTATTTCCCATGAAGTGCGAGAAGCGCGAAATCGATGCCTTCCACCTTGCTGTAGATATCATCCTTGCGGTCCAGCAGGACTTCAACCGGCTCGTATCTCTCCTTGTCCATATTGTTCAGGATCTCTCTTCCTGAATTCAGGGAAACCTCCCGTTCACTGGAGATTCCACCCATGATCACTCCGATTTTCATTTCAATCCCTCCTTGCTTCCTGTCTTGAATAAGAAACGACCTAGTATACCTGATATTATAACATAGCTTGCGCCGGCATAAGTCAGACCGCCGAGAATATCGAGGACCACATGCTGCTTGACGAACACCGTCGAGAGGATGATGAGCAGTCCAAAGAAGAGGGAGCCATACTTGAAGTCCTTTCGGATGTCCATGCGCGCCAGGGCGATCATCATCACCGTGGTGGTCAGGACATGGATGGAGGGGAATCCGTTATAGGGCTGGTCGATGGTGTACGTGAACCTGACGATGCTTTCGAAGAATCCTTCACCCGTAACCAGTGGCCTCGGCACCCTGCTCTGGAAGAAGAAGAAGGTGATGTAGGCGAGGATATTCCCCAGGTTGATGGACAGGATGGCCTTCATGAACTCATCTTTGTCCCTCAGGAGCAGATACCCGATATTGAAGATGAGGAACAGGTACCACAAATGGTAGATGATGATGAACTGTGGGAGGAAAGGGATCTGCCCGTCAAGAGGAAGCGTCAGGTTCCTGACCTCACCGATGGGCCTGTTGAATAACTGATAGATGTAGGAGATGACGGGCATGCTGAGCAGCGTGATGATATGGGCCCGTGTGATCCCGTGATGCTCTATAAATCTCCTCATCTCTTTCCTT
>DATISI010000190.1:0-2840 GCA_035581745.1 Clostridiaceae bacterium | reverse complement strand
GAACTTGGTCTCGCCTTCAGTCGGGTTGTTCTGCCTGATGACATATGGCATTCCGCTCTCGAGGTTCGCCTGTACTTCTTCATCTGAAAGGAGGGCACAGTGCTTGTCATACTTGAAAGGCTTCTTCAGGGCTTCCGCGTTCTCCCTAAGGAGGTCAAGGCGTTCCTTGGTACAGAAGCAGTAATAGGCTTCCTTCTTCTCCACAAGCTTCTTGGCATTCTCCAGGTAGGTCGGTTTACGTTCGCTCTGGACATAAGGCGCGACCGGGCCTCCGATATCCGGACCTTCATCGTGGTGGAGACCTGTGGCTCTCAGGGTGTTGAAGATGATGTCCACGGACCCTTCCACATATCTCTCCTGGTCTGTATCTTCTATCCTAAGGATGAAATCTCCGTCTTCATGTTTCGCAATCAGGTAAGCGTACAACGCCGTCCTCAGGTTCCCTACATGCATGTATCCCGTAGGACTCGGTGCGAATCTGGTTCTAATCCTGCTCATAATATCCTCCTTCGAAAATAAAGAAGCCTCGGTGTGCCGAAACTTCTGTTGTCTATCCATTAATTATACTATTATGGTATGTCCTGTCAATGATTTAATAGCCTGACTTCCTTTCCGTTGGAGGAAAACACGATGTTTCCCATGTCCTCTGTCTTCAGGATGGTCGCATTCAGATCCGCGAAAGCCTGCAGGATGGATTCATTTGGGAGGGAGAAGTCATTTCCTTTCTCGGAAGTGACAACGACATACTGTGGCTTCACCTTCTCCAGGAAAGGTAGGGAGTTGGAGGTGGTGCTTCCATGATGTGCGGCCTTGAACACGTCTGCAGAGATATTCAGTCCTCTTCTCAGGACTTCATTCTCTACGGGGACCTCTGCGTCACCGGTGAATAGGAATGCTGAACTGAGGTAAGAAAGCCTCATGACAGGGGAATAGTTGTTCGGGTTCACATAGACATCCGCATTCGGGGAAAGCAGGGATAGCGTGATGTCGTCCTCGAAGGTCAGCTCAAGCCCGGCCTTGGCTGTTTTGACCTCCAGTCCTTTCTTTGCCAGCTCTGTCATCATGTTCTCGTAATTACGCGTCGTCGTGCTCTTGTTCGTCGTATAGAACGAACCGACTTCGAAGTTTCGGATGACTTCTGCCATTCCACCCATATGGTCCTCATGGATGTGGCTGAGGAAGATATAGTCGAGCCGCTCGATGCCATAGGACTTCAGGTATCCGACGACGCGCTGGGCGTTCGCAGCAGGTCCAGCGTCAATCAGGACGGTCTTGTCGTGCACCTGGAGGAGTATGGCATCTCCCTGGCCGACATCGATGAAGTGGACTTTGACCGGGTCATTCACCCGCTGGACAAGGTCAATATCTGTGATGGCCTTCGCACCCAGGATGCCATGATCCAATAGGATGTAGATGCCGAAAATACCGATGATGAAGATGATGAATAATGCCACAGGGGCATAGGCTCTTTTTCTCATGACTACCTCCCACAATGATGTACTTCCAGTTTATCATCTAAAACGAATCTAATCCATATTATGTTCCCTTAGCAGGATAAAATACAGGACATGGAAAAATCGGCAGGGATATGAATGAATTGGGATTTGTTGGAAAATTCTCATGTCTGTACAGCATATCATACCAGCTGATTGGCCAGAGCAGCCAGTCTGAGAAAGATTCTGGTCACCATAGGAACCTGCAGTTGCGGAGAATCTAGAAGATTCCATATTGAACTGGTGCAGGTTTTCCAATGTGCGGAAAATCAGGAAGAATGGTATGTCCATTTGACCGGCCATGGTTTATAATTATGCTAGTGAATGACTTCCCATTATCGTCTGTCCTTTGAGGCAGGTGTGAGGGGATGGTCCAGATTAAGGTCTTAGCGACCAAAGATTGGAGAGATTGCATTGTTGACTGATTTGACCAGCAAGATAAGATTCGGGGGTTCGATGATCAAACTTGCCCTGAAGACCATAAAACTGAGGAGACTGATCAGGGAAGGGGACGAAGACAAGATCTATGAGTATGCTACGAAGATTGGGAAGGTCCATGCGCAGGAAGCGTTGAAGATCCTCGATGCGAGGCTGCACGTCACAGGAAGGGAGAACATCCCTGATGTCCCTGTCCTTTATATGGGGAACCACCAGTCCTATTTCGATCCCTACATCATGCTGTCGCTCAGGGAGAAAAGAAGGGAGACCTACATCGCGAAAATCGAGATGAGGAAATATCCTGTCATGGGCGATGTGTCCGAGGCTTTCGGCGCGCTTTTCCTTGACCGGAACAATCCCCGGGAAGGGCTGAAGACCATCCTAGAGGCTATCGACAGGATCAACAGCAAAGGCCATGACGTCCTGATCTACCCCGAAGGGACAAGAAGCAAGGGAAAGAACCTCGGAGAGTTCCATAAAGGAAGTTTCAAGATTTCGCAGAAGACCGGCTGTCCCATCGTTCCCGTCGTGATCGACAACAGCTACAAGATGTACGATGAGACAAAAAAGATCAAAAAGGGACAGGACGTCTATCTCAGCTTCCTTCCCCCCATCTACCCTGAAAGGCTGACCAAAGAGGAACAGAAGAATATCGACGAGATCGTGAAGAACACCATCCAGGCGGAACTGGACAGGCTGAGAAGCACATATAACGATTAGAGGCCTGAGTCAGCACCTTACGGGTGCTCATGGCCTTGATGCCCTTTACCATCCCAGAAGAGAGGAAACAACTCAAGGAGGAATCTATGAAGATTCTAGTGCTGAACTGCGGAAGTTCATCCATAAAATTCCAGGTGGCGGATATGCCGGGATACCAGGTACTCGCGAAAGGGGGGATTGGCAGTATCG
>DATISI010000189.1:0-7898 GCA_035581745.1 Clostridiaceae bacterium | reverse complement strand
CATTTCGGCCATCCTGCAGAAATTGCGGATGCCTTTCCAGACCGTACATGCAGGAAATCCGCTCTCATATTCCCCGTATCCCGCTCCCCCCTTCATTTCTCTCCTGCCTGAAAGACTTTGCGCATGGGATGGGGGAAACAGGATTTCTCATTCTCCCGCTTTCCTTTTCACCCCTTCCCGCTCCATGCAGGAAGGAAAACGGAAAAGGCTCACCAGCCACAGCATCCTTCAGGTCCGGAATCCGTGCTCTTTGCGGAAATAGCCAGAGAATAAGAATGACCTGATTTCCATCAGGTCATTGTGTTCCTTATACTTCTACTTCAGCGGGCGCTTCCTGAGTTTCTTCAACCAGTGGCAGTTCCTTCTCTACCGGCTCAGCGGACTCGGTGTGACCGAAAGTCTCAGGAGCGGAGTAAGTGTGCACGGGTTCCTCGTTCCTTACCTTCTCATATTCGCCCAAAATCGATTCCTGGATTTTTTCCCTGGTGAAGGTGTTGATCGGATGCGCGATGTCCTTGAATTCACCGTCCGGTGTCTTCCTTGACGGCATGGCGATGAACAGTCCATTCTGGCCTTCAATCACCTTGATGTCGTGTACAACAAATTCGTTGTCAAAGGTAACCGAGACTATAGCCTTCATTTTCCCTTCTGCTGCAATCTTCCTGATCCTTACATCTGTGATGTTCATGTCTTACCTCCTTATTATTGTACAAAATTCCAGTCCTTAAAATCGATTTATTGCAAGATTCTGACTTCAAGGCTCGTCTAATCTGATTATAATCTGTAATTGATTACATATTCAACATATTTCTTACACTTAGTATCGAAATATCGCTGAAATTGTTCATTTTTATCCGTTTTTTTCAAATTAATGCCATTGTTCGCCTCATAAGCTATAATATAGAGGAAGATCATCATGTCCGAACCCAGCGTACAGGCGTGCTGCCGGGATAACACGCAGCACCGAGCACAAAAAAAAAGAGGCCTCCATCGTAACCAAACCTTATCCTCGGGCTTTCGGATAACTGTCAAAGGAGACAACATATGAATAGATACAAACTGATCTGCCTCGACGTCGACGGTACCCTGTATAACCAGGAGCGGGTCATCCCGAAAGAGAACATCCTCGCAATCCAGGAAGCCTATGCCCGTGGCATCCTGATCTGCATCGTGACCGGAAGGATGTATAATTACGGCGCGCTCTACGGCGGGAAAATCGGGGTAGATACCCTCACCATCGGAAGCAACGGCGCTTTCGTGAAATACGGCGGCGAAGTCCTCAATGAGGACTACATGGATGAGAAGACACTCCATGACATGGTCGACATCCTGCAGAAATACGATGTCCTCACCCACTACAACGAGTGGAACGCCCTGATCAGCGACAGGGATATCGGGGAAGGCAACGGATACCTCGAGGCGAACAGCCATCTCCCGGAGGACAGGAAAATCGAGATCGTCATCACGGACGACCTGAAACGGACATTCCGCGAAAGGAAGAGCCGGATCCTGAAGTCCGTCTCCTTCGAGTTCGATGACAAGGAAAAATTCCTCCGTCTTCGTGAAGAGCTGAAGGACCATCCCGACCTGGAAGCCATCTCCTCCTCGCCTTTCAATCTGGAAATCGTGAAGAAAGGCGTCAGCAAGGCGAGAGGAATCGAAAAGCTCATCGAGAAACTCGGAATCCTGAGGGAAGAGGTCATCGCCATCGGAGATGGCGAGAATGACATCCCCATGATCGCATACGCCGGCATGGGCGTCGCCATGGGCAATGCCCTGGAGGAAGTCCAGGCTGTCGCGGACATGGTCACGGACACCAACGACCGTGCAGGTGTAGCAAAAGCCATCCGGGAGCTCTGTCTGTGACCCCTATCCCTGACATCACGTATACGAAAGTTGCGATGACACCACAAGAGACCTGAACCCGGCGAGACGCATCATAGAAACCATGAATCCAAAAAAAGACTGGGACCAGTGCCTTCGACTCGAGGCATCTGGTCCCTTCACTTCTGTCCTTCTTTTGTCCGCATTTCCTTTTTTCGTATTTCCTTTTTTCGTATTTCCTTTTTCTGTCTCCCTTCTTCCCGCACATGATTCAGAGTTGTCCTAAAATCTCATAATGTAAATTAAATATTAACTTATGTCAATTATAATTGACATTTAGAATAGTATATCTTATGATGTAGTCAATAGGAGGTGGGAATTTGAAGAACAAGAAGATGAAGATTGCACGAATCGAGAAAGACCTGTCACAGGAGAAGCTGGCGGAGCTCATCGGAGTCACCCGTCAGACCATCAGCATGATCGAGTCCGGAAACTATAATCCCACCCTCAATCTATGCATCGACCTGTGCAGGGCGCTCGGAAAGACACTCGACGAATTATTTTGGGAGGAAGAATTGATATGAGGACAGAAAATCTGAAAAAAGAAGCCAGGACCATCTATACGCTGGCACTTGCCGCAGGCGCGCTCCTTCTCATCTCGGGAATCCTGTTCAACGTCCTTGACCTGCAGCTCCTTTCGAACAACAGGGCACTCATCGGGCTGTCCTTCATCCCTTTCAGTGTCGCAGCGGTCTACCTATGGAAGTACTACACGCTGAAGAACCACCCGGAGAAAATCAAGAGCATCATCGTGAGTGAGAGCGACGAGCGGCTGGTCCAGGTGAAGAACGAGGCCGACGCCAAATCCTTCAGACTCACCCAGGCCCTCATCTTCCTCGCCTACATGGGCTACACTTTCGCCGTACCAGAAGACATCTTCGAATCTCCAGGCTGGTGGCTGCTCCTCCTCCTGCTCATGTTCTCCTTCCTCGGAAGAGGCATCCTCCTTGCTGGAGCCATGAAACGGAATGACGAACAGGGTGAGGACTAGGAGAAGACGCCCTTCAAAGAAAGAACGTTAAAGAACGGATATCCGTCGTGGCCGCCCCCGTAAGGGATGCTGCGGTCCGCCAGATATCCGTTCTTTTTATGTCCTGTCACTATTCTTATTCACTGCCTATGACCCACTTTTCGGTATCCTTCTCCTGCCTCGTGTCTGCTCCGGGTGCCCGATACGTCTTCAGGGGTCACTACGCGTCTCCGTTCATTTTCCGCCTATGGATTCTCGAACTCGAAGATGTCTCCCGTCATCGCATCTACCCGCACCTCATATCCGAGCGTGAGGGTGTGGATCTCAAACTTGTATGCGGTCCTGCCCTCCTGGGCTCCATGGTTCTCAAGCTCGAACTCGATGAATCTTGCTGTGGCATCCGCGACCCGCTCCTTCGCGATCCGCTCCGCCTCGTCCAGCCCGATATAGGCGTCATAATCCGCCATGTTGACAGGGTTCGAAGTGACCTCCACCTCGGTGGCCTGCCTTGCGATCCTGTCCACCTCTACCTTGTGGAGCTGTGCATCATTCTGTATGGTGAATTCCATGAGTCTCTGCTCTCCTTCGACATCCTTGACCTCATATTTCGTGATGACACCGTCTCCGCCAATGCTACGGGCAAGCTCTTTGGCTTCCCTGAGCGCAAGGTCCATGTCTCCGGTCTCGTTCCCATCCGTTGTTTCCGGGGGAACTGCAGGGTCTGGTCCTCCAGGATTGGCCTGTCCATTGGCAGGCGGTGCCGGTGCCGGTGTATCCTGAGTGGTGCAGCCTGCGCTGAAGGTGAGTATGGCCAGTATGCTGAAGATGACAAGAAGTTTCTTCTTCACGTCCTCACAACCTTTCTTATCTGAATACACGTCCTGCCTCCCCTTCGCTCCATTCCGGAATCTTCCCCGAATGTGCTGAGGATGCGTGTTTTTTGGACGTTAACGTATTCTACCACAAGTTTCTTAACATCATGTTTCCACTTCGTGTCACAGGGGTGAAGAATTCTTCATAAGCGACACTAGGAGTCCCCCTGTATCCGAAACCAGCTAAGATCCAGCCCTTTAGGAAGGAAAAGGACGCAGGCATCATGATATGCCGCGTCCTTTTGTCATGTCATTCATCTGAATCATGTCCAATCCATTAATCCTTCTCGAACTTCAGGACCTCACCGTTCATCGCATCCACTTGGACCTCGAATTTCCCCGAAGGGGCGAGGATCTCGAAATCATAGGAGACCGGGTCATTGTCATCCACATCTTCGAGTTCGAATTCGATGACAAGGCTTCCTGTCTCTCCGACACGTTCCAGGGCTATCCTTTCCGCTTCCTCAAGACCGATGTAGCTGGAGTAGTCGATGATCATGTTCCTGTTGTCCTCGACACTCTTCTCCCTGATGGAGCCGGTACGTCTGTCCACATCGATGTCATGTTCCTGGCTGTCGACCTGGATTTCGAACTCGACATAGGTCCAGTCCTCATCCTCGGACTCCTTGAGCTCATATTTGGTGAGGACGCCGTTCCCGATTCCCACGGAGTCCAGGGCAATCCGCTTGACCTCGTCTATCGACCTGTTTTCGTCAGGTGTCGTGTCAGGTGCCGAGGGCTGCGCAGGTGTTCCCGGCGTGGTTGCAGGAGGGGTTTCCTCAGTGGGTGCGGCGGGTGCTGCAGGTGCGGGTGCGGGCTCCTGGGCTGAGCATGCGAATGCGAAGGCCAGGACGAATATCAGGGCTGACAGGACCATCAGCTTCTTTCTCATTCAAAACCATCCTTTCTCCTCTAGACTTCTCCACAAGCTGCCGGAGAGGCCCCCTTGTCTTCATGAGGGACGACCATATCATCAGGCGCTCTATGGGGATAGAGGTATTCTAGCACAAGTTCACGGATGGATTGCAAACATTCCATGACGGTCAGGTGAAGAATCCATGTCGGCCCTTCTGTCACTCGGTGCCCATGCCCTCCAGGACTTCCCTTTTGAGGATGACGATCCTTCTTGACGTCTCCTGCCTGATGACACCCAGGTCCTCGAAGTTCGCAAGGCGTCTCGAGAGGGTCTCGGGACTCATCTGGATATGGGCCGCGAGGTCCTTCTTCGTCACCCCGAGGTCCACGACATCATGGTCATCCGCCATGGCGAGCAGGCTTTTCGCCACCTTCTCGTCCACGTCCATGAGACCGAGGGTCTCGACAAGTGTCTCTGTCTTCTCCAGCCTTCGGCTGAGTTCCGTGAGGATCTTCATCGCGATTCCGGAACGCTTCTCCATGAGTTCGCGGATCTTTCCGCTCTCGATGACACAGACATCCGTTGTCTCGATGGCTTCCGCATTGCTCTTCGCCACCTGGGCGCTGAACAGGGAAAGCTCTCCGGTGAAGTCATTCTCCTCGAGGATCCGGAGGATCTGTTCCCTCCCCTCTCTTGAGAACTTCGTGACCTTCACCTTTCCCCTGCTGATGACATAGAGCTTTTCCGACTCATCCCCTTCGTGGTAGAGGAGTTCCCCTTTCTTCAGCTTTTTGTGCGTGGAAGTGAGGAGCACCTCAAGGAGCTCCTCATCATCCAGTGCGCTAAAGATCGGTACGTTCGCTATGCACGAGTTTTCCAGTCTCACTACTGACGCTTTCTTCTCTTTCTCTTCGTTTGGCATTTGTAGGCGCCTCCTTCCAGCTTAACAGTCTGATGGCATTCAGGATGACCAGGATGACGCTGATCTCATGGACCAGCATTCCTGAGGACAGGAAGACCACTTTCCCAAGCACACCCATGAGCAGCAGGGTCACGATGACGATCGCGAATCCGATGTTCTGTTTCATGTTCCCCACCGTGGCTTTCGCGATGCCCACCGCATAAGACAGTTTCCTGATCTCCGCGGACATGAGGACCACATCCGCGGTCTCCATGGCAACATCCGAACCGGCACCGCCGATGGCGATCCCGATGTCCGCTGTGGCGAGGGCAGGGGCATCATTGACGCCGTCACCGACCATGGCAACAACCCTGTACTTCTCTTTCAGTTCCTTTATCGCCGCCACCTTGTCTTCCGGCATGAGTTCCGCATAGTACCCATCAAGACCAAGGTCTGCGGATACCGCCTTCGCATAGGCCTCGTTGTCTCCAGTCAGCATGATGATCTTCTTCACGCCCTTCTTCCTGAGCTTGGCGATCAGTTCCTTTGCGTCCTCACGTATCGTGTCCGCTATGGATATTATACCAGCAATCTGTGTACCTTTTGCGACAAAGAGTACGGTCTGTCCATGTTCCTGCTCCTGCAGAAGGTCCGCCTCCATCTTCGCATCAAGGGTGATCCCTTTCGATTCCAGAAGCCGACGGTTACCGATCAGGTATACCTGTTCTCCGCTTTTCGCGACAATCCCTTCACCGGTACGGATCTCGATGTCCCCGTTCTCGAAGACCTGCTCCGCTCTGTTAATGTAGCTCTCTTCCGCCTTCGCCTTCCTGATGACCGCACGTCCAAGCGGATGCTCGGAGTACTTCTCGAGGTCAGCCGCAAGGAACAGGAGTGCCTTCTCGTCCCTGTCGAAAGCGACGACTTTCGTCACTTCGGGCTTCCCTGCGGTCAGTGTCCCTGTCTTGTCGAACGCAATGGCCTGGACCTTCGCCAGCTTCTCCACGATTTCTCCACCCTTCACCAGAACCCCGTTCTTCGCGCCATTCCCGATTCCTGCGACCAGGGAGACCGGGGTCGAGATGACTAGAGCACCTGGGCAGGCGATGACAAGAAGGGTGATGGCAAGCGCGAGATCACGGGTCACGAGATAGACGAAAAGGGAGAGGACCATGATGGCCGGTGTATAGAAACTGGAGAACCGCTCCAGGAACTTCTGTGTCTTCGCCTTCTTGTCCTGGGCTTCCTCCACCATCTCGATGATCCTCGCGAAGGTGGTGTCGTCTCCGACACGCTCCGCTTCCGCGATGAGGAATCCGGATTCGATGACCGTTCCCTGGAAGACCTTGTCGTCCTCCATCTTGCTTACCGGCATGCTCTCTCCGGTGATGGCTGCCTGGTTGACATAGGCAGACCCTTCCATCACCCTTCCATCCACCGGAATCTTCTCTCCCGGTTTCACGACAACCGTATCGCCTTCAACCACCTCATCCACAGGAATGACAACCTCATTCCCATCCCTGACCACTCGCGCCGTCACGGGTGCGAGGTCGAGAAGGGAACGGATGGCAGATCTTGTCTTCTCGAGGGTCATGGACTCGAGGTAGCTTCCAAAGGTGAACAGGAAGGTCACCGCGGCAGCCTCGAAGTATTCCCCGATGAAGAACGCCCCGATGACGGCGATCGTCACTAAAGCGTCGATTCCAAGGATCCGATACCTGAGTGCCCTAAGCGCATTCAGCGCGATGTCGTATCCTGCGACGATGGCACCAGCCACCATGAGGATGTTCGACACCTCCATATTCCCATAGACTTCCCTCAGGACCAGGGCGAGCCCGACCAGTATTCCTGAAACGATAACGATCCTTTTCTTCTTGTTCCTCATCTCTATTTCCTCCCTCTTCCACTTCAAATCTTCACCTTCACGGTGCCTTTGTCCTCATTATAGGGAAGAAAAAGGCTCTCCGCCTTGACCTGAGTCAAGAATCCACAGGCTTTCGCACCTTTCGCAAGGATTCTTTCCTCATCGTCCTCTTGGAAGCCTCCTGACTCCAATTCCTCTCCCCTCTGTCCTTCTATCCATTCCTTACCTATCTCTCCATAGAAAAAGCTCCCTTATGGCAGACAGGTCCATTTTCAACCGTCTTCCACAGGGGAGCTTGTCAGCTGGTGTGTCACCAGCCAGGATCCAGATTTTTCTGAGGTTACTTCTCCGACAGGACGTCGTAACCAAGATTGGTGATAGTGCTCTTGATTTTTGATGGGGCCAGTACGGCATCATCGAAATCGACCTTCACTTTGCTGGAATTGAACATCACTTCCGCGCTTCCAATCCCTTCCATCCGTTTCAGTGTGGTCTCGATCTTCACCACGCAGCTTGGACAGGTCAGGGTATCGAGCTGATAAGTCTTCTTC
>DATISI010000188.1:0-3582 GCA_035581745.1 Clostridiaceae bacterium | reverse complement strand
ACACACATCAGCGGAGGCGTCAGCATTGAAGGGGATATCGACAGCAGGGAAATCAAGATGTCTGGAGGCATCAAGATCAGTGGTAGCGTCCGTGGCGCGGATGTCCGGATCAGCGGAGGCACAAGCATCGATGGGAACCTGCAGGGCGATACACTCGACCTTTCCGGGGGAACGAAGATCAGAGGCGGACTGAAAGGCGGACAGGTCAGGATCAGCGGAGAGACCAGTGTGGGCAATGATGTCGAATGCGACGAACTGCGCGTCCATGGATCCATCTTCTGCAACGAGACCGTCAACTGCGGACTATGCGAGATCGACCTTGCCGGAGAATCGGAAATCAGGGAGCTCGTCGGCAGCAAAATCACAGTCCTTAACAAGGGAAGGACAGAAGGCGGCTGGACCTTCAACTTCAAGAAGCTGAAGCTGATGAACAAGGAGGACTCCAACCTCAGGGCCCAGACCATCGAAGGGGACGACATCATCCTCGAGAACACGACCGCTGAGATCGTGCGTGGGATGAACATCAGGATCGGTTCCGGATGCCTGATCAAAAGGGTGGAATACTCAGGGACCTATGATGTGGCCGTTGACTCGAGAGTGGACGGTGCCGAAAAAGTCTAAGGACAAGAAGGCTAGACAGTGACGTTTCCTGCCGGGAAATGCCTTATGGCATAATCCGGCTTCCTTAAATAAGCGCGTGAAATGGAAGGACATTCTGGCAAACGATGTCCTTCCATTTCTTTGCCTAAAATCCTGTGAAGCGGGACAAATATAACTTATAATGAAAATATAGTGAAGTCCCATCAGGGGATACGGTCATCCGATAGGACCTTAGGGCATGACCCTTTTTGAGGGACCTTTTGCGGACAAGTCTTTGAGGTTAAGTCTTTGAGGTTAAGTCTTTGAGGTTAAGCCTTTGAGAATAAGTGTTTTGCGGATAAGCCCGTTGAGGACAAGTCTCCTGAAAAGAAATCTTCAGGGATATGCTGTTTGGGAGAAGTCCAGGAGAAGATGCGCCTCTGGTGGGTGAGCGGACAATAGGTTGGAATCGTAACGGAAGCTGCGGCTTCCAGTGAGGTGCAGGGAGGACCCTGCAGAAGGAGAAGACATGGCGAAGAAAGCAGGAAAAAGCAACGAGGTCAAGCTGACGAAAGAGAAGCGGGAGGACCTTATCAGGGAAATCAGGCACTATTTCTATACCGAGCGGGGAGAAGAGCTGGGAGACCTCGCGGCGAGCCTCATGCTGGATTTCATCCAGGAGAAGCTGGCACCGGAATTCTACAACCAGGGTGTCTATGATGCCTACAAGTACATGACCGAGCGTGTGGAAGACATCCTCTCCATACAGAAGTACTAGACATGCATCCTATCGTCCAGGCAGGGCTATGATGATACCTGGACCGTTAAAATAATGGCTGGAGGTTTTTATGAAGACGAATATCACACAGACCAACACACTGACCAAACTGACAGAGATGAAAGGACAGGCGCTGTTCCAGGTGCTCGAATTCGACGACCTGAGGGGCGGAAAGGATGTCCAGACGGCATTCATGCTGTCCTTCATGAGGCAGGCGAACATCAAGCTGAGACAGCTCCGGATCGTCCTCGGCTCGAGCGGGGTCTATATCGAATCCGGTGCCCTGAGTTTCCTGCGGGGACCGATCGAGACAGGGACCAACACGGGAGGGATCCTCAAGTTCTCGAAGAGCTTCATCTCCTCCAAGATCACAGGGGAGAAACTGGTGAGGCCGCACTTCAAGGGAACGGGAGAGATCCTTCTGGAGCCTTCCTTTGGACATATCGCCCTGCTGGAGCTGGAGAACGAGAGCATCATCATCGATGACACCCTCTTCTATGCCGCAGAGGACACGGTCGAGATGTCCACAGCCATGGTGAAGACCGTTTCCAGTGCATTTCTCGGCAATGAGGGTCTGTTCCAGACCAAGCTCTCCGGAAGCGGAATCGTCGCCCTGGAGCTTCCTGTTCCGGAGCAGGAGGTGTTCAAGTACAAGCTGCAGAACGACGTCCTGAAGGTGGATGGGAACTTCGCGATCCTTCGGACAGGAACCATCGACTTCACGGTAGAGAAGTCCACCAGGTCATTCGTGGGGTCCGCGATGTCAGGAGAAGGTCTCCTCAATGTGTTCAGGGGGACAGGAGAAGTGTGGCTGATGCCGACGAAGAGCGTGTATGAGAAGCTGGTTGCGGGCCAGAATACACCGTACCAGGTTCCGGGAGGAAGCTATGTCAGAACAGAGAAGACAGCGCCAGACCCAGAAGACGAGAATATGGAGTAGGAATTTCTTCCTCCTGTGGCAGGGACAGCTGATCTCCGGATTCGGGGATGCTGTGTATACCCTGGCCATTGGTTTCTATGTCCTTCGGGAGACAGGCTCCACTTCGCTCATGGGTCTGCTGATGGCATCCAACCTGCTTCCGAGGGTGCTGGCTTCCACCGTATCGGGTGCTGTGGCTGACCGTTATCCGAGGGGGAGGATCCTCATCCTCATGGACCTTCTCCGAGGCAGTGCCGTCATCATCGTAGGCCTTCTCGCGCTTGCGGGACGGATCGAGATCTGGTTCCTCTTCGCGGCAGGTGCCATCATCGGATTCGGATCGGCGTTCTTCAATCCAGCCGTCCAGTCCATCATCCCGGATATCGTAAGGAGCGAGGATAACCTGAGGGCGAACTCGATCTTCCAGATCGCCCAGGGAAGCAGCCTGGTCGCAGGAAATGCCTTTGGAGGCATCCTCTTCAGGCTTTTTGGCCCTGCCGTGCTTTTCCTGTTCAATGGGGTATCCTATCTCTACTCCGCGGTCACCGAACTCTTCCTCAAAGTTCCGCGCCATGTCCACCATGGAGAGAAGCCGAGGTTCCGCGACGAGGTCATGGACGGCTATCGGTTCGTCTACGCGAACACCGGACTGCGCTATCTCATGACCGCGTTCTCCGGGATCAATTTCTTCACCGCCATGGCATCCATGCTCTTCCTTCCGCTTTTCCACAATGTGGCAACCCTGGGGGAGGCGAACTACGGTTTCGCCATGGCCACCATCCTGCTCGGAACCATCGGAGGCATGGTGTTCACCTCGGCGAAAAGGATCCCATTTTCGAGGAAGTTCAGGACGATGGTCATCGCCTCTGTGGTACTGGGGGCATGCGCGTTCCCCATCCCCTTCATCCACTACTTCCTTCCCATGGTCCCTTTCCTCCTCGGAATCGGATTCTGCATCGCCATCATCAGCATCATGATCAACTCGACCATCCAGATTTTCGTCCCTCAGGAGAAACGGGGGAAGATCCTTGGCCTCACGTATCTGGTCACCCAGGGGATCACCCCGGTGGGCTATGTCATCGGAGGCGTGCTCTCGGATCTCATCGGCGTCAGGAATGTGCTGCTGCTCGCCTTCCTCATGATCACCCTCATCTTCTTCTACATCCTCCCCAGGAAGGAATTCCATGCGATCATCAATTTCGACCCGCGGGGAAAAGTCGGATCCCAGGCGAGATGATGGTTTGCGGACAAGCCCTGGTTTCCGGTCAGGCGTTCCATTTTGGACAGACTCATGGAGACAATGATC
>DATISI010000187.1:0-4526 GCA_035581745.1 Clostridiaceae bacterium | reverse complement strand
TCGATAAGTTATCGGGAACACCTCAACCAATTGGATTCCTTCTCCCTGGGTTTCCCCGGTTCCAGGACTCCTGTCACTTTCCACGGCCAGGCAGGACGCCTGGACGGATGGTCTTACGGCAGCGGACTGAAGGTGCGCATGACGCTTTCGGCCGCCTTCATCCCGTCCACCGCGGCGGAGATGATTCCACCAGCGTAGCCTGCGCCTTCCCCTGTCGGGAAGATTCCACGGACGTTGATGCTTTCGTGGTCCGCGTTTCTCATGATCCGAAGCGGTGCTGAGGTCCTGGTCTCCACGCCTGTGATGATGGCGCCATGAGCCGAGAATCCTTTGATCTTGGTATCGAAACTCCTGAATCCTTCCTTCAGCCCGCTTGTGATGAAGGAGGGGAGGATTTTCTCCATGTTGCGCATCGCGACACCAGGTACGTAGCTTGGCGTGACGCCCTCGAAGTCCTTGGAGACCTTCCCTTCCAGGAAGTCCCGTACGAGCTGCACCGGAGCGGTGTAACCTCCACCACCTTCCCTGAAGGCCGCAGCCTCGATCTCCCGCTGGAAGGCGATCCCGTCAAGGGGATGCTCGCCAAAGTCTTTGGGTGTCACAGAGACCACGATGGCGGAATTGGCATTCCTTCCTTCCCTCGCATGGTAGCTCATCCCGTTCACGACCAGCCTTTCGTCCTCGCTTGCAGCAGGGACGACATAGCCGCCAGGGCACATGCAGAAACTGTAGGCTCCACGTCCGTCTGAAAGCTTCGCCGTGAGCTTGTACTCCGCCGCCTTCAGGCGCGGATGTCCGGAGAACTCCCCATACTGGCTCCTGTCGATGAAGGTCTGCAGGTTCTCCACCCGCACGCCCATGGCCATGGGTTTGCTCTCCATGGCGACGCCACGGTCGAAGAGCATCTCGTAGGTATCCCTGGAACTGTGTCCGATGGCAAGGACAAGGACGCTGCACGGGACTTCTCCGCTGGCCAGCATGATGCTTTCGAGCCTTCCATTCCTGATCCGTACATCATTCAGCTTCTCAGAGAAGACAACCTCCCCGCCAAGTGAGATGATCCTTTCCCGGATTGTCTTCACCACACCCTTCAGAAGGTCTGTCCCCACATGGGGTTTGGAGAGGTATGCGATTTCCTCGGGCGCACCGGCCTTGATGAGCGCGGTCAGGACTTCCTTCACCCGCTGGTCCTTGATCCTCGTCGTGAGTTTTCCGTCAGAGAATGCGCCAGCCCCGCCTTCGCCGAACTGGATGTTGGACTCGGTGTCGAGTGGTCCGCCCTTCATGAAACTGTCCACAGTCTGCGTCCGTTTGTCCACATCCTGTCCCCTTTCCACGATGAGGGGTCTATAGCCGTGCTGGGCGAGGAGGAGTCCGGCGAACAGGCCGGCAGGACCCAGTCCCACGATGACCGGACGTTCCCTCAGTGGTTCCGTTCCGAAGGTCAGGGGTTCCCTGGCCTCTTCCTGATAAGCGCTGACATCCTTGTTTGCGCGGTTCCGTCCGAGGACTCTGTCCTCACCATCCACACGCACCATGACGCTGTAGGTGAGGCGCACCTCGCTTCCCCTTGCGTCTATGGATTCCTTGAGGATCCGGAACTCCCTGATCTCCTCCTCACCGATCCTCAGGGCTTTCGCAGCCTTTGACTTCAGCACCTGAAGGGGTTCATCGAGCGAGAGGCTGACTGAATTGATTCTGATCATGTTATCACCTGTCCTCATCTGTTTGAAATAAAGAGAAAGCCCATGCGGGCTTTCCTAGGGTTCTGTACGCTGTGTGATCGTCACGGTGATGCTTTCCGGCTCCACGACCTCTTGGACCAGCCCGACGGGAAGCACGACATCTGGCGTGATGGTATGGACACCGACACCGAAATCCGCAAGGTCCAGTGTCGCTGTGAGGTTCTCCTCAGTGGTCAGGTCCAGCTGTGACTGAACACCCCTAAGCCTGATATTCACGAAATTCGAGCTCAACTCAGCTTCCAGACCCTCGTCGAGTCCGGTCACACTGAGATTCTTGGAGACCGTCTTGGTCCCCAGGGCCTCCACGGTGGTGGCAATCTGCACGTTGGATTCTCCATCCACGACATGGATGTTATCCGGAATCACGAGACCCGCGATGAAGTTCTTGGACTCCGTGATGGTCGCGAGGTCGATCCTTGCCGTATCGATCCGTTCAAGCTGCGCGAGCACATTCGCAGGTCCCGCCACGACGATCGTTTCCGGGCTTGGCACCACGGATTTCAGGTCGAGTCCGGGGTTCAACGTTCCTGCTGTCACCGGATTGACCTCCACGGTCTTTGTAGGGTACACCGTCACGGTGAGCGCTGCGAAGAGCGGGTCGATCTCGATGTTCTCCAGCTCGTTGTTGCCTTCCCCGATGGGTACGAGCGAAAGGGTCTCGCTGTACTCCGACGTAAGACCGGTCTGCTCTCCTCTGACCGCGAGACTGGTCACCTGGTTGACGAAGGTTGCAGGCCCCCGGATCAGTGCGACTGACGGTTCCAGGGTAACGGGTAGGGCGAAGAATCCGTTCGCCGCCACAGCGTTGAACTGTGACACGATATCCACTTCGCGCTCAACAAGGTCATCCAGGGTCACCGTAGCGGTGACGTTGCGGCTTGGAGAGATGTTGATGTTGCTGGGATACTGGACGATTTCAATCGGAATCTCATTACGGCCTTTCTTCAGGGCGACATCCTCAAGGTCAGCCACCACACGGAAATCATTGGCGATGGTCCGATAGACCTCCGATGCAGGACCTTCCACGGTGAGCGTCACCATGATTTCCTGGTCCGGCAGGAGGATGAGGTCCTGTTCCTCGATGCTTTCCTGGTTCTCAAGCCTCACGGAGACATTGTAGATTCTCATGCTCTTCGTCGGGTTCTCGACATTCGTGATGTAGATCCAGAGT
Source organism: Clostridiaceae bacterium (assembly GCA_035581745.1). GTDB lineage: Bacteria > Bacillota > Clostridia > Clostridiales > Clostridiaceae > Youngiibacter. Next base: position 1,610 of record DATISI010000187.1, on the reverse strand, counting down.
CCGAAGGAGATCAGTACGGAAATGACCTTGATCAGGAGGTCGTTCTCTTTGATTTTAGCCATACTTTCAACCTCCCCTTCAGCGTGTCTTCCGTCTCGACCTTGCTCTTCAGGATCTTAAGGAGGATGGCGTTCAGTCTTTCCTTGTCATAGTTCCTGACCAGTTTGCCGTTCAGGGCGAGACTTATGGTGCCTGTCTCCTCGGAGACGACAAGAATAAGGGCATCCGATACCTCGCTGAGTCCCAGGGCCGCCCTGTGCCGTGTCCCGAGTTTCTTGCTGATTTCCTGGCTGGGCGTCAGGGGAAGCACGCATCCCGAAGCGATGATCCGGTTGTGGCGGATGATTGTCGCCCCATCATGAAGCGGCGTATTGGGCACGAAGATATTCTCGAGAAGGCTCGAAGAGACAAACGCATCGATGCGCGTCCCGTTGTTGATGACTTCACCGAGACCCGTGGTCTGCTCGATGGCGATCAGGGCACCTGTCTTGGTGCTCGCCAGGTTGTCCACAGCGGTCACGATTTCTTTGACGATCTTCTCCACACTGTCCTCCTCACGCATCAGGCCATTCTGGGTGAAGGCCGACCTTCCGAGGTGCTCAAGCACACGCCTGATCTCCGGCTGGAAGATGATGATGATGGACAGGATTCCGATGGTGAAAGCCCTTGAGATGATCGTATAGATCATGGTGAGATTCAGGATATAGCTGACTGGAATGAGGAGCAGGATCATGAGGATTCCCTTGAGGAGCTGTTCCGCCCTGGTCTCCTTGATCAGCTTGTAGGTCCTGAAAATGACATAGGACACCAAGAGGATGTCTATGATGGACGTGATATCGATATTGGTTATGGTATTGAAAATGACATTCAGATTCTCCATCGTCACACCTCCAGGTCAATTGGAATCCATATTCGTGCAAGCCTATTTAAATTATACAATATTTCGTACATATTTGTGCTGTTTCCCCAGAAATACTATGAAAAGATTAAGGGGAAACCGTGCTTTGGAAGGCTCCATCCCGCATGACAGGCGCATCTGTGGCACATCCTGAGGATCTACCCCTTAAGGAGTCCCAAGTCATCGACCATTTCCAGGGATGCGCGCGAATGGCCCCGGACCCCTCGCAAGAAAGGGACCGGGGCCATGTTTGGGGTATGGTACAGGCATCATGTGTCATGACGCCTGTCACCACAGACCTATCTGTTCTTGGAAATGAAAGTCTCGAGGTCCTCTTTTGGTCTGAATCCAACCAGCTGGTCGACCTGGACACCATCTTTGAATGCCAGCAGCGCAGGGATGCTTCCCACACGGTATCTGGAAGCGACGGATGGATTGTTGTCCACATTCAGCTTCAGGAATTTCACATCATCGATTTCCCTGTCCAGTTCCTCGAAAAGTGGCGCGAGCATCTTGCATGGTCCGCACCAGGGAGCCCAGAAATCCACAAGGACGAGTCCCTCCGCTGAGATTTCGGACGAGAAATTTTCTTCTCTTACTTCATTGATCATAACTTACCTCCAATAATAACGTATAAGGATATTATACAGCATCAGAGGGTTTTGTGGAGGGGAAGCGGCGGTCCGTCATAAGGAATCCCCTCATCACTATC
>DATISI010000186.1:0-4788 GCA_035581745.1 Clostridiaceae bacterium | reverse complement strand
AGCGGTACTCCTGCAGGAAACGCATGACTTCAGGGAAAGAGATGAGGAGTGCGGATCCGACGAACATGCCCTTCATCGTTCCCATACCGCCAAGGATGACGATGGAGAGGATGAGGATGGACGTGTCGAAGGTGAACGTGTTCGGGTCGATGAATCGGATCATGTGGGCATAGAACGCTCCGGCAAGGCCTGCGAAGAACGCGGCGATGACGAAGACGAGCACCTTGTACATGGTCGTACGGACACCCATCATGGTGGCCGCGAGTTCATCGTCACGGATGGACATCAGGGCGCGTCCGATCTTGGAATTCACGATGAAGTAGACCGTGACCGTGGTGAACACGAGGAAGACCAGCATCAGGGAATACAGTCCGTTGTTTCCGATGATGAGGTCGACACCGAGGACGTTCGGCCGAGGGATCCTGGAGATGCCCAGCGGTCCATTGGTCACGCTGTCCCAGTTCATCAGCACCATACGCACGAACTCGGAGAATCCGAGCGTCGTGATGGCGAGGTAGGTTCCGGAGAGCCTGAGGGTCGGAAGACCCAGGGCGAGTCCGGCAAGGGCTGCCACCACCGCCGCGATGGGTGCGGTGATGAAGAAGCTGATTCCATAATTCGAGCTGATCAGCGCTGAGGTATAGGCACCGATGGCATAGAAGGCCGCATGGCCCAGGGACGTCTGTCCCGCATAGCCCGTGATGAGCCCGAGGGACAGGGCGAGGATCGAGTAGATCCCGATCATGATGACAATCCTCATGACATACTGGGACTGCAGGATGAAGGGAAGCGCCAGGACGATCACCGCAAGGATGATGTTCACCGGCAGCTGGTATTTACGATAAAGGGAGGACACCATGTCCCCTCTTTCTCTCAGTTTTTCTGAACTAAACAATTTTTCCATCATTACACCTTCGTTATTCCTTTCTTGCCGAACAGGCCGTTTGGTTTGACCAGCAATACGAGGAAGAGGATGACGAATGCCGTGGCATCACGATAGCTTCCCCCGAGGTATGTCGCTGCGAAACTCTCCGACACGCCTACGACGATACCACCGAAGATGGAGCCGTAGAGCACGCCGATTCCACCGAGGACGGCTGCCGAGAAGGCCTTCATGCCGGCCATGAATCCCATTCCGGGATAGACAAGCTGGTAGTATCCCGCGATAAGGGAACCCGCAATCGCTGCGGATGCACCGCCAAGGAAGAACGTGAAGGTGATGACCTTGTTCACATCGATTCCCATGAGGTGGGCGGCTTTAGGATTCTGTTCCACCGCACGCATCGCAAGACCCACTTTCGTGAACTTGATGATGTACGTGAGGACCGCGAGGAGGATCAGCGATACCGCGAAGATGAAGATCTGTGTGGTTCCGACCTGCACACCAAGGACAGGCACGCTTCCGAAATCGAAGAGCTTTGGAAAGAACTTCGTCTCGCTTCCGAACCCGATCATGAGCAGGTTCTGGATGATGTAGGAGATTCCGATGGTGGTGATCAGCGCTGCGATCGGCTTGGACTTCTTGGTCCTAAGTGGCTGCAGAGCGGATTTATCAATCAATACCCCCAGAAGGCCTGTGAGTAGGACACTCATAATAATAGCTGGGAAGATACCGAGGTTCATCCCAATGAAAAGCATCGCGAAATGGGCTCCGAAGGCATATACGGACCCATGGGAAAAGTTTACCAGTCTCAGGATGCCAAAAACCAGGGAATAACCCACGGCGATAAGGGCATAGACCATTCCCAGGGTTACTCCATTAATCAGTTGTTCAATAAACAATTAAATCCCCCCTATCTCTCAAGATAGCTTATAGTCTTGTACAGTCATACTTCGTCAGTCTTCATGAAGTGGTCATTCCACATTCAGTCATTCTTATTCAGTCATCTCATATTCAGTCATTCCATATTCAGTCATTCCATATTCAGTCGTTCCATATTCCGTCATTCCATATTCCGTCATTCCGTCCAAAAGTCATTCCTGTAATTTATGATTCCGTCGATTGTTCCTTCATCCGGAAGATCATCCCGTGATGGATCATCTATTGATCGATCATTTCGTGACTGATGATTCCGTGTCTGGTCATCGATTGATTTATCATTCCATATGGCTCCTGTAAGATACCTATCATGCAGGAGTACATTCTTTCATGGTCCCCATGCAGGGATCAGGTTATGGAGGATTCAGACATCGTCGTCATGGACGCTGGAAGTGCCATACATGCTGCTTTCGTCTTCCACTACAGTGAAAGGAGAAAGATGGCACGTAGTCGCACCATAATAGTAAAAAAGGAGGAGGTCGGTTTGAGGATTCATGTGATTTTCATCAACCTGTCAACCGGCCTCCTCTGCATGTTATGTTATTTGACTTCTACGAATTTTCCATCCTCGATCTTGACGATGTTGAATGGTCTTACGGAGTCTCTCTTCTCATCGAACTTGGTTGCTCCGGTAACACCTGGGTAGTCGATCTTCTCGACTTCGTCTCTGATCAGTTCCCTGTCTGTGCTTCCTGCATTCTCGATCGCGGTCAGGATGATTCCCATGGTGTCATAGGCCTGTGCGGTAAGACTGCTTGGAGCGGATCCGTATTTTGCCGTGTAGGCATCAACGAAAGTCTTGACTGCTGGTGTGGATGAACCACTGAAGAACTGTGCTGGGAAGTGGATTCCTTCTGCGTTCTCTTTAGCAAGCTCGATGAGCTGCTGGCTGTACGCGTTGGAGAATCCGACGAACTGGATGTCAGGATTGACAGCCTTGTACTGAGTCGCAAGTGGTGCAAGGGTGTTGTACATCGCCGCAACGATGACGACTTCCGCGCCTGCGCTGTTCAGCTTGGAGATGTTCGGGCTGAAGTCTGTTGTTCCTTCAACGATCTCCTCATGAGCGACCATTTCTCCACCAAGCTTGGTGATGAGGTCCTTAGTGATTCCTGCGGTGTTTACGCCCCAGTCAGTCTTGACGGAGAGTACGCCGACTTTCTTCTTGCTCAGGGTCTCGAGCGCAATCTTGACTGCGGCTTCTGACTCGATGCTGATGACGGTGTTGTTTCTGAAGATATAGTTACCTTCCTTGGTGAAGTCCGCATGTGAAGCGGATGGAGAGATGTTTACGATTCCTGTCTCCTGGTATTTTGGTGTCGCCGCCATGGCGACTCCGCTTGCGAAGTGTCCGATGACCGCGCTGATGCTGTCATCCGAGGCGATTTTCTCTGCGATTGTCGCAGCTTCCTCACCGTTGTTCTTGTCATCATAGACGACAAGCTCGATCTGGCTTCCGTTCACGCCGCCCTTGGCATTCCAGTCATCAGCCATGAGCTGTGCTGCATTCTTGAAGCCTGTTCCGTATTCCGCGAAGTCTCCGGTCTGTGGTGCTGCTAGAGCAATCTTGACCGTTCCTGCTGGTGCTGGTGTTCCTGGAGTCGCTGGTGGTGTATTGGATGCGCATCCTGCAAGTACTCCGAGCGCCATCGTGGTGACTACGAGTAGGGATAGTATCTTTTTGCTTTTCATTTTGTTCCCCTTTCATACCATAAGGTATATTGAAATTCTGAGTAAGAAGAGTTGGACGAATATGAAAGCCTAGAAGTGTCCTCCCATGTAGAATACCGGAATCTATCACAAGCGGGAAGTTACTCCAAGGTTGTTCCTAAAGTTATTTGTGGAAGTGCAGTTTGCAGGTGCTGCAGCCCTTTGCGATGGTGTCTGTCAGGTCGAACTTGTATCCCATGGCTTCTGCGATTCCTCTGTCTCCGTCCATGGCCATGTCGCAAAGCAGTTCACAGGTCTCGTCGTCGATCCCCAGTTTCTTCCATGCGCTGATCAGCGGGCAGTAGTTGAATTCGACAATCAGGTTGTCCTTGTCCAGGTTCTTGACATCCATCTCGAAGTATTTGAGGACGCCTTCGTTAAGGAAGAGTGATTTGAAGTATTCGATATCCCCAAGGTCGACCATCTGGTTCTTGATCATTTCCCCGTGGATCAGTCCTGTCTTCTTAATCGCGGCTCTCGTGAAAGTCTCCGCATCATATCCCATGGCTTTCGCCTCAACATACATCAGACCCATCCAAGTCGCTCTGTGCTCGATCGCTGCACGAAGCAGGTTCACCTTTTCTTCATTGAGCAGACTTGGTTTATTGACAATACTTGACATAATAATTCCTCCTAATGTTATAAATAAATCTATGTGAATATTATAGATCCCAAACTGGCGGTTCTTGTAAACGGTTCCCTGACACTTCTTAAAAAAGCGGATTCGCCTCTTACTTCTGTCTCAGAATGATTACCCTTCCCTATGCTCCGTAAGTGAAAATCCACAACCCGTCTCACTATGAGACTAGCCATAATATTATGTATTGTTTTGAATTATACAACAAGAATTATTGTAAATCAAGACAATATTATCACTTTACGTCAATCAGGGAATATTTTTTTACCGCCTGTCCGCTTCTCTCTTTTCAGAGCCGGATTGGAATCCGGAGGCTTTCATACCTTCACATTCTACAAACCAATTGTGTGTTTCTTGTGGAGAATATGTGATTGTCAAGATGAAGTGTCTTGGCCTCAGGGAGCCTTTCTCCTGCCTTGATTCCGGCAAGGAAGGAAAATACTCCACTGAGGCGGACAGAATGGACAGCTAACCTAACCATTTTTCGAATCGGATGCATATGCCAGACAAGGGTATTGAAGGATACCCGCCTTATGGCGGGTAAAATAAAAAGACTCCCGCCTCTATATATAAGAGGCGAAAGTCTGGCTTCCACGGTTCCACTCTAATTCTCATCCGCTTC
>DATISI010000185.1:0-5915 GCA_035581745.1 Clostridiaceae bacterium | reverse complement strand
AGTAGAAAACGATCTTCTTGTCTTTAGGAAGAGTCTTGAAGGATGCGACCATCTCTTTCCCAATAGGAATGTTCGTTGCGCCTTCGATATGTGCGATCGCGAAATCTTCTGCTTTCCTGATGGAAAGGATATGGATGGAAGTGTCCTTGGCATCCACAAGTGCCTTCAGGTCGTCCTCTGTGATGTTGTAGTTCTTGAAGCGTGGGTCCTCGATTTTTCCAAGGCCTTCATAGTATGCAGTCACTGCAGACTGTATCGCTTCAGAGATTTTTGAACCTGTTCCAGTCAGCGTCGCCGCGTCCATGGAGGTCACTGCAGCTGCGCCTTCCGCTTTGGAGATTCCGAAGTTCCAGCCGAGGTTCACGCTCTTCGCGTCGATTCCGGCAAGGTTCATGGTGGTGACAGCCTGACCTGCGGTCTGGCCGGTGTAGCAGTAGATGTATACCGGTTTGTCCGTTGGAATCTTGCTCAGGTTCTCTGCGATTGCAGGTCCCCATGGAACATTCACGGAACCCGTGACATGTCCTTTGGCATAATCTTCAGCAGTCCTGATGTCCAGGACGGTCATCGCTTCTTTGGCAGCGACCTTTGCGACAAAATCAACCTGGTTGATGATGTATCTGTGGTCCGGCATCGCGGTATAAAGCGCTTCTGCCTTTGTGCTGACTTCACTAACAACAGGGAATCCTTTGTTCATCCAGCCTGCTGGTGCGTTTCCTGCGATGCCCATTCCGGCATTCAGGGAGACAGCGTCATAGCCCATGAGTCTCAGTGCTGCAGTCGTCTGTCCCGATGTCTGTCCGCTATAGCAGTAGACGACAATCTTCTTGTCCTTAGGGAGTGTTGCGAAGGAAGCTTCCATGCCTTTTCCGAAAGGAATGTTGTTGGCGCCTTCGATATGTCCCTTGAGGTAGTCTTCCGCTTTCCTGACGGAAAGGATATAGATGGAGGAATCCTTGGCATCAACAAGTGCCTTGAGGTCGTCCTCTGAGATCTTGTAGTTCTTGAACTTGGCATCCGTGATCTTGCCAAGGCCTGCATAGTAATCAGTGACCGCGGTCTGTACCGCTGCATTGATCTCTTTTCCAGTTCCGGAAAGCGTCGCGGCTTCCGTCACGGTGACGGCTTCAAATCCGTCAACTTTCGAGATTCCGAGGTTCCATCCGAAATGCACACTTCGGGCTTCGATTCCCGCCACGTTCATGGTCATGACAGCCTGTCCGGCAGTCTGGCCTGTGTAGCAGTAGATGTAGATCGGTTTATCCGTTGGGATCTTGCTGAGGTTCTCCGCGATGGCAGGTCCCCATGGCAGATTCACTGCACCCTTGATATGGCCTTTGGCATAGTCTTCAGCAGTTCTGATGTCCAGGACTGTCATGGCCTCTCCATCAACTACCTTTTTCACGAATTCCTTGTTGTCGATCTTGTAGGAGTGGTCCGGCATGTTTGTGAAATAGGCTGCGGACAGTTCAGAAACCGTCGCGGTCTTTGTCTCAGATCCCGTCAGGTCCATAGGGTCTTTCGCTACAGGGGCTTTGGCACATCCTGCCATAGGTAGCAGCATTGCACCCATCAAAAGGATGGCTAAGAACTTCTTGTTCATGATTCATCTCCCTTTATTTTTGTTTGTTCAGGTTTATGATCCGTCTGATTCCCCGACAGGGGCACTGCCTTGCACAGGTGGAACCGTGACGTCCGCTCGGGACTCCCATTCCAGCCAGGCACCATCGTATATTTTGAGGTTCTCATACCCGGCTTCCTGAAGAAGCGCGACGGACTGGGTCGCTCGGAAGGATGACTTGCAGTAGACGATGATGGTATCGTCCTTTTGTAGTCCAAGGTCCTTGTAGAAAAGACCAAGGTCCCTGCTCGACATGAAAGTTCCGTCCGTATAGAGGTTCTTCGTATGCGGATAGAGGATGGCTCCGGGAATATATCCGGCTTCGTATTCTGCAAGCGAGCGGACATCCAGGATCTTTACCTTGCTGTCCTGACTTGCGACCAATGCTTCGACGTCCTCATAGGAGGAGATCATCTTTGCATCTGCATCCTTTGCGGTGTAGACCGCTGCCGGAAGCACAGTCGCTTCTCGTGTCATTTCAAGTTTCTCTGCACCCAGTGCTGCTGGTCCGCCGTTGATGAGCATGACTTTCTCATGACCATAGACCTTCAGCGTCCACCAGATTCTTCCTGCGTTCACACCACCGTTGTCATCATAGATGTAGACGGTGCTGTCATTTGTGATTCCTTTGTCCCCAAGAACTTTTTCTACCTGCGCCTTTGACGCGAGCATATTAGGGACTGGTGTCTCGATGACGAGTTCTGTAGGCGACAGACAGATCGCCCCTTTAAGGTGTCCTTTGTCATAGGCTTCCTGGCCCCTTGCGTCAATGACCACGACCTTTGATCCAGCCGCAGCATCTTCTGCCACCTTGGACGCCTCTGCGACGTTCATGGTTCCAGGATAGGATGTATTGATGGCGCAGGCATTCAGGGTGAACATCAACGCCAATGACAAAAGGAGGAGTTTAAGTGTCCGATGTGTTCTTGTCATATTTGCCTCCTAAACGAATTAGTGAGATTGTTTCGGAGCATATTGTTAAATAATAAACGCACTTGTCTGTAATAAGTATAAGCCATCGTAAACACTTATCGTTATCGCATTTGCTTATACTGTATTCCTTATTGGAATGATAGAATTTTCACACGATATTATCTCTCCATCTATACACGGTCTCTCCTTTCCCTTATGATGAGATTGGGTTTGAAACAGCGTATTTCCAGTCATTCCAATGTGATTCCCCATGAAAGGAGGCTTTCCATGCGAGAAAAACGGACCCGGCTCCTCATCCTCTCCCTCTTTTCCCTCTATCTGCTTGTGAACCTCCTGACACTTACGCGTTTCCCCGCGGTCCATTCCGATGAGCTGTGGCTCAAGGGACTGACCGACGAGATGCTTGCCCGGAAGACCTTTGTCGTGACAGAGCCTTTCTATGACCTCTATCCCCGGATCGTCCACCCCTTCCGGTGGCTTTTCCATACCCTTCAGGCCTTTGTCTTCTTCCTTTTTGGAAGCACGGTCTTCTCCATACGTCTCCTTTCCCTAGGGGCGAGTGCAGGCTCTCTCCTCCTCTTCTACAGCCTCATTAAAACCCTTTTGGGGGAACGTAGTCTCGCCTTTGCCGCGGCAGCGGCCCTGGCCCTCAATATCCAGTTCATTTACAGCGCACATTTCGGCAGGCAGGAAGCGCTCATCCTCTTCCTTCTCCTGCTCAGCCTCACCCTCTGTATCAGGAAGAACTGGCGATATCCCCTCCTATCAGCAGTCCTCCCGGCTCTAGTGATCCTGGCAGCCCTTGGGACCCATCCCAATGCCTTCCTCATCGCCCTCACCACGGGAGCCGTCTTCCTGGTCCAGGCCCTCCAGAAGAAGCGCCCGCTGCGCGACCTCTTCATCCTCATCGGGACGGTATCCGCCGGGGCACTCCTTTATCTTTCCATCGGCTTCCACTGGAACCCTGACCTCATCACCGGCTATCTCCGTTTCGGATCCAGCGTCGGCGTCGACGCCTCGCTCACCGGAAGGACAGAAGGGTTCTACTGGTTCTGGTACAAGCTGTTTGAACGGATTGGAGGAACCTATGACCTCTTCGATCTCCGCATCGAGCTCATCCTGGGGATGCTTTTCCTTATCGCCCTCATTGTCTTCTCGCTTCAATCCATAAGGAAACGGACAACTCAGGATTCCATGTTCCTCTTACCCTTCACGGTGATAGGAAGCCTCCTCTTCGGAATCTTCCTCATTGGCCGATACAATCAGACCTCCGTTGTCTTTCTCCTTCCCTTCCTCATCCTGTCCGGCTTCACGCTTGCGCATCCCCTCTTCCATATGGACGGAAGACAGAAGCTGCAGAAGCCAGTCCTCCTGATTCTCCTCGCAGCCTCCATCTTTGGCCTTTATGGCAACCTCACCCTATACAGGGAAGAGCGTCCCTATCAGGTTTCCTACGACGCCATGCTTGACCAGATCGGGGAAATCGTCCCCCGTGATGCGGTGGTCCTCGGAAACCTGAACCTCATCGGCGCTTTCAGGCAGGACCGCTTCTACGATGTACGCAACCTCGGTCACCTCTCGGATGCGGACATCACCTTCGAAGGGTACGTGGAGGCGCGTGGGATCGAGTATATCCTCGTCCATGACGAGATGGCCTACATCGACGACACCTCGCCAAAGTGGGACTTCCTCTACGTGAACAACGACTTTTCAGCCGACATGAGGACATTCCTGGAAACGCGGACGGACCTGGTGGATACTGTAGCCAATCCGATCTACGCCATGCGCATCGCAAGATATTCCGGAACTTACCCCTGGGAGACAAAAATATACCGTGTCAGATGACACGGTATATTTCTTTGCACTGTATGCTTCTTGTCTTCTCAGATTCCATGTTCGCCTCATCAGCTGCCTTCGAGGCTGACCTTCATGACCTCGCTGAAAGGGGCATCACCAGGTTCTTGCCTTTCGCATCCTCAATCCGAAGGAGGGTGGCTGCCTTTTTCAGGTTGTCTTCCAGATCCTCCTGGTCCTTCCCTGAGACGATCAGGTAGCCTGCCCGCTGTGACGCGTTTTCGATGGGAATGAGAATGTCCCCAACCTTCACATTGTATCCGGCACCCACGACGAAGGGCAGCTCCTTCAGTTCCTCAAGCGGTGTGACATGTGCAACCTCTCCCGGTTCACAGAAGAACAGCTGGGTGGTGAAGAAGACGCCTTCGTTGTAGGTGTAGGCTTCCGACTTGCCCTTCTCTTCATCCATTCCGAGACAGCCTTCCACGTTCTTTGTCAGCACATCGATCCCGGTCACAAAGGGGATCGTCACGTCCTCATAGGCACCGCCAAGTCTGCATGCGATCTCGTTGACCAGGATTCCCCGGCTTCCCACAAGGTACTGGAAGTAGATCGGCCCATCCTCGATCCCGAAGACCCTGCAGATCTTCTCCGTCAGCTGGAAGATCTCTTCCCTGTACCTAGGGAGGTGGATGGAAGGATGGTTATGTGCCGTGCACACACCGATATGTTCATCCGACGAGAACGTCACCCGGTCTGTGACGGTGTAGATACTGACCCTTCCGGAGTCGACCCATCCGCTCACCGTGAGCTCCTTATTGTGGTAGTATTCCTCGACGAGGATCTCCTCGCATCTCGAATACCGCACGACCTCATCGAAACTTTCACGGACCGCCGGGATATCCTGAAGCTTGAAGATTCCACGCTGTCCCTGGGAGTCCAATGGTTTGACGACGAAAGGCGGTCTGAGCCCTTCGAGTTCATCATCTCCGAATCCTTTCCGTATCAGGGCGAAGCCTGCGGTCGGTATCCCTTCCGCCTGGAACCGCTTCTTCATCTCCTTCTTGTTGGTCACGAGGAGTGCTGTTTCTGAATCCAGGAAACGTGGAAGATGGAGGGCCTGCGCCGCTTTCGTCACGGTGAGGACTGGCTGGTCCGTCCCGACGGTCATGATGCCGTCGACAGCATATGCCCTGGCGCAGTCAAGAATCTCCTTCTCGCTGAACGCATCCGCAAGTACGCTGAAATCGGCGAGGCTCTTGCCTTCTGTCCAGTCATTGTAGTCAGCAGCGACCACCTGGTGTCCCAGTTCCTTAATTTTCCTTATGGCATTGATCTGACAGCTGCCCGCTCCAACCATTAATATCCGTTTCATCCCTGTCCGCCTTTCTGAACACCTTCAAAGGTCCTGTTCCGTAATAGATCTGCAGTTTCAATCCGATAGCGAGGCACTTCTTCATGGTGTATCCTGATTTGCCGTAGGTCCTCTAGCGTCTCTCCACCGTCTCGTTACCGACCTTCCTAGAGAAGGGAACGAGCTCCGCACTGAGTTAGAGGTATGGCTTCT
>DATISI010000184.1:0-2554 GCA_035581745.1 Clostridiaceae bacterium | reverse complement strand
CTTCTGTTTCATCAGGATGACCCCGGCAATCGAGGAAGCGGTGAAAAAGGCCGTGGAGCGCGCGGTGAAGCAGCATATGGTTGCACTTGGTGAAGGCGGGAAATACATGACTGTCAGCTGAACAGCCGTCCGCTCTGAGTGGACGTGCAAGTAGACTGGAAGGAGGACAGGTTATGGTCATCGACCGTTTCTTCATTGAACTTGTGAGGCTCGTGAACAGCAGGGGCTTGGACCTCCTTTTCGGGAATTTCGTCACCGTTTATGCCCTGTACCTCATGGGACTGTTCATCCTCATCCTTTTTATCGACAGTGTCACCAGGCGGTTCGGTGTCCTGGTCGGCATCGCCTATCTCCTGACTTACTTCACAGGCGAGCTCTTCCTGAAGAACCTCACTGGAAGGAGCAGACCATTCCTTATCTATGACCTTCCCGTCATCATCAAGCTGCCGACCTCTTATGCATTCCCCTCTGGGCATGCCTCCATGACCTTTGCCGTTGCAGGCGTGTTCTATTTCGTCGGCCACCGCTACCGCTACCAGCTGCTTGCTTTCGCAACCTATGTCGCGTTTTCCAGGGTCTATCTCAACGTGCATTTCTTCTCCGATATCGCAGCAGGAGCTGCGCTCGGCATCCTGATCGCCTACATCACGACGCGCTACATCGGACCTTCACTCAGGCGGCATATCTTTGACCGGAATTTCAGGAAGGCCTATGAGCGTTGGCGGGAAGAGAAGCAGAAACCGGATCTTGAGGACGATGGAGACACCGCGAGACGGGATTCCTGATGCAGCCTGCTGTCCTCCTTTATAGGAGACAGGAAGACGAGTACCCAGGCTCGGGAATGCTTCCAGAACTGCTAGACATGACACTAAAAACGACACTGCGCCCATTCCTTCGATAAGGAATGGGCATCATGAACAGGAGGGACAAAAATGCCGGAAATCAGGCTGATCGATATCAGAGAAACGATCCTTATCGATAATGGACACGCTGCCGAGGACCTTCGTATGCAGCTTGCACGCGAGAAGGTCTTCATGATGAACCTCATGGCTTCTCCAGGCTCAGGAAAGACAAGCCTCATCGTCGCCATGCTGCCGTACCTGAAGGAAAGGTACCGGGTCAGTGTGGTGGAGGGAGACATCGACTCCATGGTGGACTCGGAAAAGATCATCCAGGCTGGCGGTCATGCCGTGCAGCTTCGGACGGGTGGTGACTGCCACCTGGAAGCCTCCATGGTCCAGACGGCCGTCGATACGCTTGACCTTGAAAATTTGGCTCTCATCCTCGTCGAGAACATCGGGAACCTGGTCTGTCCGGCGGAGTTCGACCTGGGAGAAAGCATGAAGGTGATGATGCTGAGTGTCCCGGAAGGGGATGACAAGATCCTGAAATACCCTCAGATGTTCTCCATCTGCGATGCTTTGGTGGTGAGCAAGATCGATACGATGGAATACTTCGATTTCAACCTCGAAGCGTTGCGAAGCCGTGCCACCGTGCTCAATCCGACAATGAAGCTGTTTCCCGTATCCGCGAAGACCGGAGAAGGAATCGAATCCTGGTGTGAATGGCTCATGGAACGGATCGATTCGTATCTCATGTCCTGTCCATAGACTGGACAGATGGGTAATTAATCGTTATGCCCGGAATTGTATTTCCACCGGAGTATTCCCCGGGACACGTTCTTGGAGCAGACATGTTTTGTCAGGAGATTTGTTCTCTCTGGACTGACAGGATGAAGAGGAGGGATGACCATGCATGAACTGCCGCTGACCCAGAAGATCTTCAGGGCAGCGATGAGACACGCTGAAAAAAACGGTGCGATACGGATCACGGAAGTCTGCCTGAAGGTGGGGGAGATGAGGGACTTTGTCGAAGAGGTCACCCAGAAATACTGGGACCACCTCAGCAGGGGATCCATCGCCGAAGGCTCGAAAATCAGGTTCGTCCGTATAGGCGCTTCTGCCAGCTGCAATGTCTGTGGGACCAGCTTCCCCTTTGATTGGAGATCCCCGGAGAAACCCGCCTGCACGTCCTGCGGATCCGAAACTGTCCACCTGCTAACGGGAACTGAACTTGAAATCGAGCAGATTTCCATCCTTTCCTGAACGAGGAAGGGTTATGAAATACAAACAAGCAATAGACAGGAATGAATTGACCAGATGAAACACCTGGCGTATGGGACACAGATCTCGAAGCCTGGGAATGAGAGGAAACCAATGGATATGGACTTATACAAAAGACTGGCACGACACCTGGATGACCTGCCAGGAGGATACCCTGCTACAGAAAGTGGCGTCGAAATCAGGATCCTGGATGAGCTCTTCTCCCCGGAGGAGGCACAGCTCGCCCTCCATCTGTCGCTGGTTTCAGAGGAAGCCAGGGTGGTCGCGTTGCGGGCAGGCTTGCCTGTAGCGGAGGTTACTGCGAGGCTCGAGGAGATGGAAAGGAAGGGACTCCTCTTTGCTTCCCATGACCCTGGACAGCCTGTCCGATATATGGCCCTCCAGTTCGTCGTGGGCATCTGGGAATTCCAGGTCGGGCGTCTTACCCCGGA
>DATISI010000183.1:0-15386 GCA_035581745.1 Clostridiaceae bacterium | reverse complement strand
CAACAGGACCGTGGGCGTGTACCTTCTCCTTGTCTCCGCCCTGATCGGGCTCGTCGCGGCTTACAAGTATCTTGTCCAGACCCTGGAAAAGAGGAAGAATCCTTCAAGATAGGATGATGCCTCTTTTTTTTGCTCATTTTTCCGCTGGCGGGATGATCTTGCTGTCCAGGTAGACCTTCACCTGCCTCAGCACCTCTTTGCTGGTGTCATAGGTGATCTTCTCCAGCGCTTCCTCATAAGAGAAATAGCCAAAATCCGTGATCTCCTTTTCCTGGACCACAACGTCTCCAATGCCTCTCCCGACAAAGAATTCGACGACCTTGTCCACCCCTTCCTTGGGGGAATACGCGCTCTGGAAGATCCGTTCCTCACCGATCTCCAGCGTGAGGCCAGTCTCTTCACGCACCTCGCGGAGTGCTGTCTCCCTGTCCGTCTCCCCTTTCTCCTTGTGGCCTTTCGGGAAGTCCCAGTGACCGCCATACCTGTGACGGATCAGAAGGAACTCATTCCTGTCATTCAATACGACTGCACCATACGACCGCTCTTTCTTCATTTCTTCCCTCCTACGAAAAAGAAGGCTTGCGCCTTCTAATAGTCCTGATGTACCGCATCAAGCCGTGCAAAACGCGAGAACTGCCCAAGCCATGCCAGTTTGACGGTTCCAACCGGACCGTTTCTCTGCTTGGCGATGATGCACTCCGCGATGTTCTTGTCTTCAGAATCCTTATTATAGTACTCATCCCTGTAGAGGAACATGACAAGGTCCGCATCCTGCTCGATGGAACCTGATTCTCTAAGGTCAGAAAGCATCGGGCGGTGGTCCGCACGCTGCTCAGGGGCTCGGGAAAGCTGGGACAGCGCAATCACCGGACAGTTCATCTCCTTCGCAAGGGCCTTGATGGACCTTGAGATTTCAGAAACCTCCTGCTGCCTGTTCTCTCCGCTTCCGCTCATGAGCTGAAGGTAGTCGACCATGATCATGTCGATTCCATGCTCGAGTTTCAGCCTTCTGCACTTCGACCGCATCTCCGTGACAGAGATTCCGGCCGTGTCATCGATATAGATCTTCGCCTGGGACAGCGGGCCGGATGCCCTTGCGATATTCTCCCAGTCCTTGTCGTCCAGTTCTCCGGTACGGAGCTTCAGCATGTCGACATTGGCCTCGGAGCAGAGGAGCTTGTAGGCGAGCTGCTCCGTGGACATTTCAAGCGAGAAGATCGCGATGCTCTTGCCTGCCCTCAGTGCCGCATGTTCGGCAAGGTTGAGCGCGAGCGTGGTCTTTCCCATGGACGGTCTTGCCGCGATGAGGATCATATCCCCCCTCTGGAAACCAGAGGTCTTGGCATCAAGCTCAGGGAAAGGTGAAGGTACGCCTGTTGTCGTTCCCTTGTTGTTGAACATCCGCTCAATCTCCACAAAGCCTCTCTCGAGGATGGTGGAGAGCGGCTCGAATCCGCCTGAGGAACGTTTTTCGGCGATGTTGAAGATACGCTTCTCCGCACCATCGAGGACCGCCTCGACCTCATCCTGCATCGTATAGCTGTCATCCATGATTTCTGTCGACGCCCGGATCAGTCTCCTTAAAAGGGACTTCTCCGACACGATCTTGATATAGGACCCCAGGTTCAGTGTGGTCGGCACCGAGCTCGCAAGCTCCGTGATGTAGGTGATTCCGCCTACACTTTCGAGTTTGTCCACGGACCTCAGGTTCTCGGACATGGTGACAAGGTCTATCGGAATGTCCTTCTGGAACAGCTCCAGGACCGCATTGAAGATGGTCTTGTGGCTCTCCCTGTAGAAGTCGTCCGCTTTCAGGACTTCCAGGACCTGTGCTATGGCATTCTTGTCCAGAATCATCGAACCCAGCACTGACTGTTCCGCATCCTGGTTGTTAGGCATGATTCTTAACGTGTTACCGTCCATCTTGTCCCCCTTAGGCTAAAACATATTTGAGCAGTTCATCGATATCTTTGATGGCTCTGACCTCGATGTCTTCAAGGTCCTCCGGGATATCATGCCTGTTGTCTTCAGGAATAAGCGCGAGCTTGATCCCTTTCCTTCGTGCGCCGTAGATCTTCTCGAAGATTCCGCCTACCGGCTTGATCTTGCCACGCAGGGAGATTTCTCCCGTCACGGCGACATCCTGCCTGAGCGGCCTGTCGAGACGTGCGCTGCTGATGCATACGGTGATCGCAGCACCGGCGGAAGGTCCGTCGATGTTCGCCCCACCGATGACATTGACATGGAGGTCGTAGTCACAGATGTCCTTGTCCGTCACCCGCCTGATTACAGACGCGGCATTGATGACAGAGTCTTTGGCCATGGAACCCGCCGTATCATTGAAACGCACGTTGCCCTTGCCCTTTTCCCTCGCGGGATAGACTGTGGCCTCGATCTCCAGGGTTGACCCGATATAACCTGTCACCGCCAGGCCGTAGACATGTCCAACCTCCGCATTCTCGTCATGGTGATGGATCTCATACGGGGAAAGCCTCGCAATCTTGATGACCTCCTTGAGTGCGGTTACCGTGATCTCCACGCCGCTGATGTCATCCCCCTTCTTGTTGTAGAGGATGTATCCGTAGGTATCTGCGAGAAGGTTGATGGCTTTCCTTCCTTCTATGGTGTACTTGGAGATGATCTCATCGACCCCCTCTTCCAGGGTAACATCCAGCTTCTTGGCCGCATTTCGGACAATGACTTCGATGTGCTTGGGCGAGAGCGGTTCGAAATAGACCTCGGTGCATCGGGAACGTAGGGCCGGGCTGATATCGCCAGGCTCCCTGGTGGTTGCTCCGATCAGGACGAAGTCCGCAGGTGCGCCTTTTTCAAAAAGGTACTTCACATACTCCGGCGTCGCCTCGTCATCGGGGTCATAATAAGAGGAAGAGAATTCCACTCGCTTGTCTTCGAGAACCTTCAGAAGCTTGTTCTGGAGGATCTCATCCAGTTCCCCGATCTCATCGATGAAGAGGACTCCACCATGGGCTTCGGTGACCAGACCCGGCTTCGGCTCAGGAATCCCGCCTTCAGCAAGGTCCCGTTTGCTTCCCTGGTAAATCGGGTCATGGACGGATCCGAGTAGAGGATTCGTGATTTCTCTCGGGTCCCATCTGAGGGTTGTCCCATCGACCTCCACGAACTTCGCATCTGCCTTGTAAGGCGTGAACTTCAGTTTCTTCGCTTCATCGAGGGCGATCCTTGCCGCCGTGGTCTTACCCACGCCCGGAGGCCCGTACAGGATGATGTGCTGCGGATACGGTGACGCGATCTTGGACAGCAGGGACTTTATCGCCCGTTCCTGTCCGACCAGTTCCCCGAAAACTTCCGGTCGCAGAAGTGCCTGAAGGTTCTTTGTGAGATGCTTCTTGTCCAGATTCAGCAGGTCGTCATACCGTTTCTTTGTCTTGGCATTCTCCGGTCCTTTCTTCTTGCGGAGTACGGACAGTCTCATCTCATCGATGTACTTGTCCTGCTTCTCCATGAGGACCTGTTCCACTTCCTTCTCGATCTTGCTCTGGACAAAGTTCCGTGCGATGGACTCCGAGATCCATTTGTTCGTGTCCTCGATCATATCGAAGACATTCTCCTTGTTTGGGATCGATTTCCTGGAGGCTCCGTCCGAGGCGATCTTATTCACCGCGAACGCACGCTCATAGAGGGTCCCATTCAGGTGCTTGGCCAGTTTGTGCTTGACCGTCCTTGCCCTTACCGCACCCTTGTCCAGCACATTCTCGAGGATGTCCAGCTGCACATTGATCTCCGCGAGCAGGTCGCCTTCATCGAGGTGCGGTCTTCTATTTGTCTTGTCCATTTTTTCTCCTATTCTATGGGTTGAACCACAAGCTTGAACTTCGAAGAGATTTCAGGATAAAGCTTGATTTCAACATCATAGCTTCCTATGGTCTTGATGGTGTCCACGATGACCTTCTTCTTGTCCACATCCAGGGCGAAATGCTTCTTGATCAGCTCAACCACGTCTTTGCTTGTGACTGCGCCGAAAAGTCTTCCATTCTCTCCGACCTTAACCTTATAGACAATCTCTTTGTTCTTGATCTGTTCTGCCACGGCCTGTGCGGCCTCTATCTCTTTGAGTTTCACTTTCCGTTCGCTTTCCTTCTTGGCGCTGATGACATGCATGTTGCCTGTCGTGCCTTCCTGGGCGAGCTTTCTTGGGAACAGGTAGTTCCTTGCGTATCCGTCTGAGACTTCAACGACGTCACCCTTCTTTCCCACGTCTTTGACATCTTTCAAAAGTATGATTTTCATGACTTATCCTCCTCTTTCTTGTCGGTGTGGATGGCTTCCTTCAGTCTCACAAGCGCATCTTCCATGCTGGAATCCACCAGCCTAGCGCCTGCCATGGTCATATGTCCGCCACCACCCAGCTTTTCCAGGATGACCTGGACATTGAAGATCCCCATGGACCTTCCATTTATTACGATATCATTCCCTGCCTTCGTCAGGACAAAGGCCGCGGAAATATTCTTGAAGGTGACCATCTCATCTGCAGCCTGAGCGGCGAGCAAAAGGTCCATCCCCTCCTCTTCCACAGTGGAAATCGCGATATTTTCCTCGATCACCGCGTTCTGGATGATCTGTGACCGCTTCACGTAGGAGTCCAGGTCACCCGCGAAGAGCTCCCGGATATCCTGGCTGCTTGCGCCCAGCCGCTTCAGGAAGGTGGCGGCCTCGAAGGTCCTTACCCCCGTCTTGAAGTTGAAGCTCTTGGTATCCACCCGGATGCCAGCGAAAAGTGCTTCGGCTTCCAGGGAAGAAAGGTTCGGCTTTTCAAAGATGTACTGGATGAGTTCCGTGACCAGTTCAGAAGTGGAGGAGGCGTAATTCTCAATATAGGAGAGAGTGCTTCCCATGACCTGGTCAGGCGCCCTCCTGTGATGGTCGATGATAACGAATTTTTCGAACCGTTTCACCATCTCAGGATTCAGGACATAATTCTCGGAATGGACATCCACGATGATGAGGAGGTCGTTCTTCTTCACGAGCTTCTCCGCCGCATCCGGCGTGATGAAGGTCTCCAGATATTTCTCCTGGGTATTGAACTTCACCAGCAGCGGGAGGATGTTGGAGAAGGGTTCCTCATTCAGGATATAGACCTCCTTCTTCAGCTCCCTTGCGATGACATTGATTCCGATGGAAGCACCCAGGCAGTCCATATCCGGATTCTTATGACCCATGACGAAGATCTTCCCGCTTTCCAGGATGAGGTCCCGCAGCGCATGCGCAACCACCCTTGAGCGCACCCGGGTCTTCTTCTCGATTTCCTTGGAGTTTCCCCCGAAGAACTGCAGGCTGTCCTTTGACTTGATGACCACCTGGTCGCCTCCCCTGCCAAGCGCGAGCTCTTTTGCCGCGTTCGCGAGGGTGGAATTCTCTCCCGGGCTGGATCCGTCGATTCCGACGCCTATGCTGAGTGTGGTTTCCAGGGTGTTTCCCTGGTCTATCTCTTTGATCCGGTCAAGGATCGTGAATTTCTTCTTTGCCTCTTCCTCGATATACTTGTTGGGTACCACAAGGAGGTATTTGCTGGTGTCATATCGCTTGACCAGCGCAAAAAGGCTCTGGGCATAACCGTAGATCATGTTCTCGAGCTCCGCCATCAGGAATGGCTTCTTCTCGTTGTCGATGCTCTTCATGAGGTCGTTATAATTATCGATCTCCATCAGCATCACTGAGGTCTTTTCCTCCTCAGCCTCCCTTATGCTTGTGGTGTCCATGAAGCTCATGAGGACGAGGTCTTCCTGGAATTCCCCTTCTGCGCTGTCGATGAAGACATTGCTGACATGGTAAGATTTCGTGTCGACCTTGATATCGATGAAGCTTCTGGTCTTGTCCTGGAACAGTTCAGCAGGCTTCATCTCCACAAGGTCCTCGATCTCCGCCGCACCAAGCACCTCGATCCCGAAGGTCGTAACGGCGCTTTTGTTAAACCAGATGATCTCCCCATCATTCCGGGAAAGGACCATCGGCATATCCGCCTCTTCTGCCGCTCTGACCACCGAAGACGAGAATTTTTTCGCCGTCTTCTCGATGAATTTCTCCCACTTCTTCCGCTTATAGATATAAAGGGAATTCAGATAAAGCAGAACCATCACGGACAGTACGACCAGAATGGCAGCCATGATTTCATGGCCATAATAGAAAAGCGCCAGTACGGACAGGGCGATGACCCCGATGTACAGGAAGTCGCTTTTCTTGAACTTGTAGTATCTGTCCATAATCGAATTCCAACCTTTCAGGAGCTGTCCGGCTTCAGCCGGTTTAGCTCTTCATCTTTCTTCTGATGATGCTCGCGAGTCCGTCATCGTTCATGTTCCTGAAATCGAAAGCACTGTCTATCACCCCAAGGATGATTGCGGTACTGAAGAAGATCGGAGTGCTGAAAACCAGATACATGAGGAGGATCCTGGAGAACTTGTTGATCTTCAGTTTCGTGGTGAGATAGTAGCTTATGAGGGAAAGTCCCCCAATCCCGGCAGCGATGTCGAACAGGGATTTTCCAAGGATCATGATGCTCTGTCCCTGTGGAACCTCCAGCTTGACCAGGGCCACACCGGCCATGGCGATAAAGAGGGTCACAGACACGAGGACCACGTTCGACTTGATCTCATTGAACTTGGGAAGCCTTTCCAGAATGATGCCAAATGGTTTCAGCACCTTTTCGGAAACCTTGTGGAGGATTAGGGCGACGGCTATAGAGTATATGGCGAGCATGGTAGGGATGACCATAGACAGGGAGGCCACGGTCCAGGATTCAACCTGCAAAGCAACCGCATTATCCGCAGTCTCGAGTCCCATCCCCTCATAGAGGGCATCAGCCTCCGCCATAGCGGTCTTCATCGTCTCGATATAGAACGCGAGGAATTCCTGAAGGTTCATCCCCATGATGAAGTAGATGTTCACTGTGGCCATGATGATATAGCCCAGCGCGACAAAAGAAGCGATGACGATGATTTTCGTGAGCGGCCTCAACTTGTATTCCAGTACCAGCATCAGCCCAATTCCAGTGGAATAATAGACCACCGGCATCACCAGCGCGCTTATCGGATTGACCATCATAAGGAGAAGGAGGACTGTAGCGAAGAACGAGATTGCTGTGAGCCCTTTTCCACTAGACTTATAAATCAGCGCAGTGATAATAGGCGCAACGATCATCCCGGCGAGCTCCACGAAAGGAACATAGTAGCTCATGATTGCGAAGACGACAATCAGGGACGTCAGGATGGATGCCTTCACTAACTTTTGTGTTTTATTGTTTTCCATAATACTCTCCCATTTTAGCGTTACATTCATTTTAATTTCTTTTAGGCCCTATTGCAACATATGACCTCAATATACTAAAAACCGTGACCCAGAAGGCCACGGTTTTATCATTTCTACTCTGTTGTGAATGGTAGAAGAGCGATGTTTCTTGATCTCTTGATCGCTTCGGTCAAAGCTCTCTGATGTTTAGCACATGTGCCTGAAATTCTTCTAGGAAGGATCTTTCCTCTTTCACTCACATACTTTCTCAGCTTGGCTACATCTTTATAATCGATATGTTCAACTTTGTCTACACAAAATGCACATACTTTACGCTTTGCTCTTCTAACTCTTGGATTGCTTTTCTTGAAATCCCTTGAGTTTTCTCTGCTCATATTAGTTTCCTCCTTACCTTAAGTTTAGAATGGAATATCTCCATCATCAACCGGAGTCATATCATCAAAAGATGATCCGAATCCAGAATCATTCTTGTTGTTTCCGCCGAATCCGCCTTCATTGCTTGAAGAACCCTTGGTTCCCCATTCAAGGAATTGGACTTCGTCTGCCACAACTTCTGTAACGTATCTTTTTCCACCATCTTTAGCTTCGTAGGACCTAGTCTGGATTCTTCCGGAAACCGCCATCAGTTTTCCCTTGTTCATGTACTGAGCAGTGGATTCTGCTGATTTTCCCCATACAACGACGGGAATGAAATCGGCTTCTTTCTGCTGGCTGTCCTTCTGATACCTTCTGTCTACGGCTAATGTTAGAGTTGTCACTGCAGTTCCTGACCCAGGAGTATATTTAAGTTCTGGATCTTTTGTGAGCCTACCTATTAATACTACTTTGTTCATTACTGCACCGCCTTATTTCTTCTCTAAATTAACAATGATGTGTCTGATAACGCCATCTGTGATTCTGAATATTCTGTCGAGCTCCTTAGGTAATTCAGGTTCTGCATTGAAGTTTACCAGTACGTATACGCCCTCGTTAACCTTGGCTATTTCGTAAGCGAGTCTTCTCTTACCCCATAGATCAACATTTTCGATCGTACCACCACCATTTTCAATTACCCCTTTGAACTTCTCAACAGCAGTTTTCACTGCCTCCTCGTCAAATGATGGGTGTAATATGAATATAGTTTCATAATTTCTCATCATGTCACCTCCTCCCCCCGGACTACGGCCATGCGTTTCGCATAGCAGGGATTACATCAAATAATTTTATCACTTATGTCTTCATTATGCAAATTTTTTTTATTCCTAAACAATTGGACCCCAGTCTAAACCACTTTTTTCGCATCTTTTTCGAATTTGCTCCTTGGAAGCATGACGATCCTCTGGCAGCCCAGGCACTTGATCTTGATGTCCGCGCCCATCCTGATGATTTCCCATTCATAACTTCCACAGGGATGCTGTTTCTTCATTTGTACTTTTGTACCGATATCATAATCCTTGATCATTTCCTGGCTCCCCCCTAGTTTTCTGTCCCTACTTTCATTATGCCTTCCCTGCTGATCCTATATACATCCTTATGTGAGATTCCATCAATTTTCCCTTTAACCTTAGCAAGGTATTCACTCTCCGTCACGAGCAGGCTGATTCCGCAGCTCCCGAGGATCTGTGGTGGTGTGGGGTAAACCTGGAACGCGATTCCCATCTCCTTGAACGCAGCTTCGGCTTTGAGCGCGTCCTGGGTATTCTTGAATACAATCAGATAATTCTCCATTCTTCTCCTTTGTGTTTCAGGAGACGGCATGATGCCCGCTCCCGTGTTCTTTCTCTCTGTCCATTCTATCTCAACAGGGCTTCATTTCAAAGCCTTTATAGAAAAGGCAGCCTGATGATGCCATACATGTGCAGGCCGATGGTATTGATCGCGAAATTCGCGAACATGTGCACAACATAAGAATTATAGATGTTCCCATTCCTCTCATTCAGCCAGTTGAAGAAGATTCCGGTCCCGAAGAGTCCCAAGATGGCTGCCATGGTAAGGAGTGGACTTACCCATCCTTTCAGGATGGCCACATGGTAAAGGGCGAAAGCCAGGGCACTGAAGACATGGCTGAATCCATAGGACGTCCATTCCCTGAGCTTCAGGAAGGCGAAGCCTCTGAAGAAGAACTCTTCAAGCAAAGAATTCACGATGGCGATATAGGCTGCGACAAAGAAAAAATTGCCACTGTTGACCTGAAGTGTCTCGGACAGCGTCCCTTTGATCTGTTCGAGGTCCACGAATCCGCTGATCAGGATGAATACAGCGAGGATCAGGACATAGACGGATGCACCCAGAATCAGAGGAGTCCTGAAGTTGCTTTTACCGTCCCTTCGTGATTCCAGGACACTCGTCAGCCGGATATCATGGTTCCACAGGCTGTAGACGACAGGCACCCCTGCGAGCAGCAGGATTTTGGAGGTTGATTTCAGGAAATAGCCGGGAATGAGATAGGTATCCACCACCGCCATCAGCAGGCAGCTGAGCACGACAATCATCATCGTCGCTCTGGAATTCTTTTTTCTGTAGTCCGTGAAAATCGTCTTCAACGTTCTCTCCTTCTGACCACCGGATTCCTCCCCTACCGAGGCTACGCCTCAGCGGGATTTCCCTCAGCTCCCTGAATCAGGAAGAAAAGGACTCGGGAGTTCCTGTGGTTTCCTATCCTACTTTTGATAAATATACTATCTATCTTATCATAGTGGATATCCTTCAAATCGGCAACAGGCCCGCGTCAACAGTTTTTTTAGGCTAACGTTGAACATAAACCCTTCTTATATTATATAATGAAAGCAAATACAGAGAAGGAAGTTAATCGATGATTTATTTAGACAGCGCATCCACTTCAGCCCTCAAGCCCAAAGAGGTTTCCACGGCCGTCTACAACGCGCTGGTGAACGTCACAGGAAGCCCCGGCAGGGGTTCGGGCAGCCATTCCCTCGCCGCATCCCGGGTGATTCTTGATGCGCGAAACGAGATCTGCCGGCTCTTCAATTTCATGCAGTCAGACAACGTGATCTTCAAATCTTCCGTGACAGAGTCCCTGAACAGCCTGATGCTCGGGCTCCTGAAGGAAGGGGATCACGTCATCAGCTCCGTGATGGAGCACAACTCTGTGCTCAGACCCCTGGAACAGCTGAGATTACGCGGCGTCATCACCTATGACTTGCTCGGCGCAGATGCCTATGGGCGGATACGCCTTGATGATATCGGATCTCTTGAGAAAGACAACACCAGGCTGGTCATCCTTGCCCACGCTTCCAATCTCACAGGTACCGTGCAGCCCATAGGTGAGGTCAGGAGCCATCTCAGGAACAAGGACATCTTCATCATCTCAGATATCGCGCAGAGCGCAGGCTACATTCCCGTCGACTTCCAGGACTTAGGCGTCGACGCCGTGGCTTTTGCCGGGCATAAGGGACTCCTGGGTCCTCAGGGTACAGGAGGATTCGTACTGAATGACCGTCTGGACCACGAAATCAGGCCTGTATTCACCGGTGGTACAGGGTCTTCCTCTTCCAGCCTGAACCAGCCCGACTTCCTTCCAGACAAATACGAGGCGGGTACCATGAACACACCAGGCATCTCCGGACTGCTGGAAGGAATCCGCTATCTTGGAAACGTCGGAATCGACAGCATCCAGAAGACCAACTACGGCCTCATGGACCATTTCCTCAGGAACCTGAGAAACTTCGAGGCGATCACCCTTCACGGGCTTCCTGCTCCAGAAGGGAGAGTTCCAAATTTTTCCCTGACCTTCAAGGAGGTCAGTCCTTCATCTGCCGCATTCATCCTGGAAAACAGGTTTGGGATCATCACCAGACCCGGACTCCACTGCGCCCCTCTTGCCCACAAGGCCATGGGGACCGCAGAAGAAGGGTCCCTCCGGATAAGTTTCAGCCATTTCAATACAAAAGATGAGCTCGACATATTATTCCATGCCTTGGGGCAGTTAAAAGGAGACTTAAATGGAAACTAAAGCCATCAATGACTACGTCCGGAAGTACGACAAGATTGTCATCTATATCATCTGTTATACTCTGGCATTCTTCATCTTCACCAAGACACTGGGATACACGCTCCCCTTCGTTCTCGCCTTCCTCGTGTCCTCGATTCTGGCGAAATTCATCAAATGGTTCATCATACGGACAAAGCTGCATTCCAATCTCATCATCCTCGTCAGCCTCCTCGCCTTCTACGGAACACTCGGCACCCTGCTCACCCTGCTGATCATCAACATCGTGAACCAGATGGCGGTGTTCGGAATCTCCATTGTCACCTATTTCACGGACAACAGCGAGGGAATCATGAACTGGTTCAACGCCCAGTATGCCTGGATCATCTCAAGGCTCGAGAATCTGGACCCTGTCCTTGTTGAAACCGGAAATGAGATCCTGAACAATTCCCTGGCCTACGGTCAGAATGTCGCACTGGCTCTCGGTACAGCCATCGGGAAGTTCTCTGTGAGCTTCATCTCTTCAATCCCCTATCTTTTCCTCGTCATCATCTTTACCGTCATCTGCACCTATTTCTTCACAAAGACCATGGTGACCAACCCTGATTTCCTCATGAAGTACCTCCCCATCTCCCCAATGCAGGAAACGAGGTTCCATGAGATCTTTACAGAAGGAAAGGACATGCTGGTCAAATATGGTCTCTCCTATCTCTTCATCATTATGATCACAGGCGCAATCTCCACCATAGGATATTTCATCCTTGGTGTGCCTTATGCCCTGCTGTTGGGTGCCGTCACGGCGTTCCTGGACCTCCTGCCGATCCTTGGCGTTTCCGCAGCCTATGTCCCCATCGCAATCTATTATCTCTCACAGGGCAACACAGCGGTCCCTCTGGGCCTCGCAGTCCTGTGGGGAGTGGTCGCTGTCGGAAGGAACATCTGGGAACCAAGGATTGTGGCAAGCACGCTCGATATGAGTCCGGTCATCACAATCATCGCGATCTTCATTGGACTGAAGCTCAACGGGGTAGCCGGAATGCTCTTTTTCATGTTCATGGCTGTAGGCTTCAAAGTCCTCCAGAAGGTAAAGGTATTGGAATCTTTTGATAAGGAAGGTGCTAAGATTTGAAAAAATTAGGAATAACAGGTTTAGCCCTGTTTCTCATCCTGTCTTTCACAGGCTGCAGTCTCCGGGAAAACCTTCCAGAGGAGGGAAAAGAACTCCTCGACCGTGCAGCGGTCCTCATCAATGAGGCCAGAGACACGGTTAACGAACAGATTGATAAGTATCGCGATACCGACATGCTCGAAGGAATTGATTTCACTGAGGATTATGAGAACTTCAAGCAGAAGCTCGAGGATATGGACCTTTCCACCGCCACCGAAGAGACCAAGCAGAAATTCGAGGCGTTCAAGGACGACCTCAAAGTCCGCTATGAGCAGCTCCTTCAGGAACTCGAGGACAATCCCAACTACACGTCAATCAAGGAAAAATTCGTTGAATTCTGGGAAGATGCCAACGAGAAGCTGGAAGAGATCCGGAATGACATCCAGTAGCCGTTGCCTTTCAGGATCAGAGACTGAATAACGGAATCCATTCATGCCAAATCCCCCTGATGCTTAACCGGCATCAGGGGGATTTTCTTTTCTGATCATAAATCGATTTTAGAGCCATTCCCAAACAGACGTAAACGCAGTTATACCGTTATCGTGACCGTCTTCCCTAGTCAGGTTCAATAATAAGAAAGATGGTCCTTCCGCATGGGAATGACCATCTTCATCATTTATTGTTTCAAAATTAAGCCTGTTTCTCGCTTTTACCTGCTCTGCTTTTCTTCTCAAGACCAAGCGCTTTGTTCATCGCATAGAGTTCCTCATCGGACAGGGTGTATCGGGATATCCCTTTCTCGATTGGCTTCGCGTATGAGGTACTGCTGTTCCTTCCAAAGATGCTGGTCAGGACCACGCCGTCATTCTGGTCATCCAGGAGTGCTACCGCGTAGCTCAGGTCACTTCCAACATCCTCGAATGCCTTGAAGCGGACGACCCCCACTTTCTGGACACAGTGTCGGATCTGGTTGCTGAGCAGTCTGGTGTGGTCTACGGCGAGAGCCGCGTTCTCTTCCGCAGTGTCTACTTTGCTCTGGTAGGAATTGATCATCTCTTCAAGGGACACCGCACTGGTCCCCTTCATGATCCGGTTGAATTTCCTCTGGATCTTTGCCGTTCTTCCAAGAAGGATGATGAAGATGACGGTATAGATCAGGATCAGGAGTGTAAGCACGATAATTATTGGCACAGTGTAGTCACTTATATATGTTATTATATTATTCAAGTTCATTTGTCTCCTAATCCTCTAGTTTTAGAAATTCCAAAATACGTTCCAGCTCTTCGGAGCTATAGTATTCAATCTCTATTTTGCCTTTGTTCTTCGCTTTTGGTTTGAAATAGACCTTGGTTCCAAGACTTAGGGTGAGTCTTTTCTCAATATCCTTAAGATACGGGTCGAGTTTCCGCTTTTCCCTGACCTTCGGCTCCTTGTCATAAGCAGCGACCAGACTTTCCGTCTCCCGGACACTCAGACTGAAGTCGATGACCTTCTGGCTGGCCAGGAACTGGTCTTCCCCTTCTTTCAGTCCAAGAAGCGCACGTCCATGACCCTCCGTGATGATTCCTTCGATGAGGAACTCCTGTACCCTGGGGTCAAGATGAAGAAGTCTGACGGTATTTGCGATAGCCGTCCTGGATTTCCCGAGCTTCTTCGACAGTTCTTCCTGGGTCAGGCTGAAGTCCTCAATCAGCTTCACAAATGCGCCCGCTTCTTCCATAGGATTGAGGTCCTGTCTCTGGATATTCTCAATCAGGGAGATTTCAAGCACATCTTTGTCTGTGAGGTCCATCAGGATGACTGGAATCTCTTTGAGTCCGGCTTTCTTCGCTGCTCGCCATCGCCTCTCTCCTGCGATGATCCGATAGTCTTCGGATTCCTTCTTCACGATGATTGGCTGGATCATTCCATGCTCTTTGATCGATTCTGAAAGCAAGATGATTTTCTCTTCATCGAAGTACTTTCTTGGCTGGTCCTTGTTTGGCTTTATCGAATTGATGTTCAGTCTGTCTATAGGCGCATCATCCTCTGGGATAAGGGCGTTCAGCCCCCGGCCTAGTCCATGTTTCTTTACCAACGTAGTTCCTCCTTACTGCTTTCTTAAAAATTCGTCACTTAGGTCCGAATAGGCTTCTGCACCTTTGCATTTCCCATCATAGGTCGCAATGGGCATCCCATGACTTGGCGCCTCGGCAAGCCTGATGTTCCTAGGAATGGTGTTCTCATAGACCAGTTCTCCGAAGTAACTTTTCAGTTCCTCTGCGACCTGAATCTGGAGGTTCCTTCTCCCATCGAACATCGTCAGGACCACACCTTCGATCTCCAGGTCCTTGTTCAGGCCTTTCTTCACCAGATTGATGGTTTTGACGAGCTGACTGATGCCTTCAAGCGCATAGTATTCACACTGCATCGGAATGATCACAGAATGTGCCGCTGTAAGGGCATTGATGGTCAGGAGGCCTAATGAAGGAGGACAGTCTATGAATACATAATCGAAATCCTCTGCCACCGCTTCCAGTTTCTTTTTCAGAATCCTCTCCCTGTCCGGCATGGTTGCAAGCTCGATATCCGCACCTGCAAGGTCCATATTGGACGGAATGATGGAGATATTCTCGATATTCTCCATGGAGATGATGGTTGTAGTGATTGCTGCGTCTGAAAGCAGCAGGTCATACGTCGTATTCTCGAGTGATTCTTTGTCCACACCGAACCCACTGGTCGTATTTCCCTGAGGATCGATGTCGATGACCAGCACGCGGAACCCCTTCTGGGCTACGTATGCAGCCAGGTTCACATTGGTCGTTGTCTTTCCTACCCCACCTTTTTGGTTAAAAACGCATACTATTTTCATAAAAACTCCTTGATTTTGACATACTCTGTTTACATTATAGCTTCTTTATATTCCTATTGAAAGGTATAACCCTAAATGTTTCACGTGAAACATTATGATTCACATTTGATTCTATTCTTCTGCCACGATACCATGACCCTTTTTTTGAAATCCTACATATTGTCATGCAAATTTCTCAAACATTTTGATGTTTCGCACAGGACATTTCATCCTTC
>DATISI010000182.1:0-11355 GCA_035581745.1 Clostridiaceae bacterium | reverse complement strand
ACCTACTTTGGTAGGTGTTGGAACCTCCTCGATTTTAGTAAGCTTATCTCAGATAAGTTATTAAAACGAGGAGGTTCTATTGATGAAAGCCCTGAACACATTCCGAACCAATCTGAATGATCCGATGTCCATGCTCCTGTCCAAAATCTGGGTGTTCCTTTCACTCAACTATATCCTTTGCGATCTCTTGAGCAATATGGAGAAGTCAGTGTTGCGAATGTTGCTTGACGGGAATGTCGGCGGTGTACCGATGACAGAGGGGATGCTGCTCTTCGCAGGGGTCTCCCTTGAGATTCCATTCCTCATGGTGTTGCTCTCCACGATTTTACCCTATAAGTCCAACCGTATCGCCAATGCAGCGGCTGCCATTCTTATGATCATATACCAATTGGGCTCATTCTTGTTCGGATCCGATGTCACCCTTCATTATATCTTCTTTTCAACCATAGAACTCTTGGCGAATGCAGCAATCCTGCTGCTTGCGCTCAAGTGGAAGCAGGTTGCAAAGGTGGTAAAGTATGCTGTATGAGATTGTCATTGCGTGGTATATCCAGGAAACGCGATTTGAAGGATTCACGATCATGAAGCAACCTGATTTTTCCACGAAGCTTCGGGGAAACCTCGCTGATCAAGCGGCTTTGTATGGAATCCTTCGAACCATCAATGATTTGGGTCTTGAATTGATTTCGGTCAGTCGTATAAAAGAGAAGTAAATACCAATAAGAATAAAATAAACGTATTGAAGGAGATATGAAAAATGGGAACGAACAAAAGAACTGCAAGACTGGCGGGCCTGATCTGGCTACTGATGTTCATATTCGGTCCAATGGCACAGATCATCCGTTCCAGACTATTCGTAACAGGCGATATGGGTGCCACTGCTCAGAACCTGATGTCCAATGGATCGCTGTTTCGACTTGGTTTTGTCAGCGACCTCGTGATGATGGTGCTCTTCCTGCTCCTGCCGCTCGTTCTATACAAACTGTTTAGCAGTGTAGACAAAAACCTGTCCATCCTGATGGTTGCCATGGTCATGGTCAGTGTCCCGATCAACATGCTCAACCTTCTGAATGAATTTGCAGCTTTTCATCTCCTGAGCGGGGCAGAATATTTAAAAGGTATTGGAACCGATCAGCTAACGGCACAAGCGATGCTTTCTTATGACTTATATCTGCATGGCTATGAAATCGCCAATGTGTTTTTCGCCCTCTGGCTTGTTCCCCTGGGACTTTTGGTCTATAAATCGGGTTTTCTCCCCAAAATCCTGGGCATCTTACTGGTCGTAGGTGGCTTCGGTCTGTTCCTTGAAGTATTCATTTACTTCCTGCTACCTGGGTACGAAGCCGTGAATACAATTCTTCTGATCCCACAAACACTCTCAGAGTTTGCTTTCTTGGTCTGGATATTGATAAAGGGCATCAATGAATCAAAAGCAAAGGCAGCGAAACTTCCAGATCGTCTGGTTGGGATAACCTAAGCGTATACCAACATTACCAATTGTTATGGTAGAAGGCATTGCCGCTAACTGGCAAGGTAGTTGCCCGTAATTCTACAACTATTGGGAATCAGGAAGTTGACATTTCAGCCTCAAGTTCATCTTGAGGCTGAAATCTTTGTCTCCACGACCTGAGCTCTTTACCATTTTACTTCAAGGCTTTGTAGAAGAGAGCTCTTCCTGAGCAATCCCTCCATTTACCGGAACGCAGGCGATCTTTCATCGTTCAATCTATTGGAAACACAGGCCATTCTTGCTGCAATATTCAGGAAGGTCAGTTGCAGCTCAGTTTCTACCTTGGTGATCATTATTCATTGAATTGAAAAGACTAGCTTTCGCTAGTCCTTTTCATACGGATAATCCGTTATCCCTAAATGTGTTTTCAATGCTGCCTGAAGCACGTGCGAAAAATTCACTTTGTTTTGTTCCGCAATATCATTCAACCATTTTGGGATTGTCAGGGTTTTCTTCACGGCTTTATTCGCCTCCTGGTCTCGCACCAAAGGCATCCATACATCAATTAAAGCCACTGCTTCGCTCCCATCGACCTCAATATCTTTCACTTTAGAAGGTAAAGGAATCTCCGTGTGGTCTCTTTCCAGAACATACAGGTATCCCTCAAGGGCTTCCTTCGCATGGAATAGCGCTTCTTCTTCATTTTTTCCAAATGTTAAACAGCCCTCTAAATCTGGATACGACACAAGGATACGATCATCTTCATATTTTAGCACGGCAGGATACAGGTATCTGTCTTTCATTACTTTCACCCCTTGAAGATGGCTACGCATGACAGCCTTAAGTTTACTCTTATTTTACACGTACTTTTTATACGTGTCAAAATATATTGATTGATGTGATGCTCATTACAAATAAAAAAACAGTTCCATCACCATTGAGGCTGGAACTGTTTCATTTTTCTATTCATAATCCATTACGATCTCTTAGATCAGAAAGAATCCTTATCGGAATCACCATTCATTTCCGGATGTTGTAGTCAGTAAATATTCCTGCGGTGGTCGTAAATCCGCTCCATCCTTCGCTTCTTTTTTCGCTTCATCTTAATCGATCTCATGACTAACGCGAAGACAACGAGTGCTACGAGCATGCCTCCAAGGAGGATTCCCATCCATTTCAGGATTTTCCCGAAAAGTCCTACGCTTTTCCCAGCATTATCAGGACCCTCTGAGTCCATGAGGACATCCTGTGTGGCGATGAGATTGATCCTGCCGATCTCTTTACCAGCCACAAGGACCGAAGCGCATCCCAGCACTTCCCCTGTCTTCACGTCCTTCGTGATGGAGATCTCATCATAACGCAGTTCCATTTCAGGCTTTGCCGCAGTGGAGGTGCTGACATAGTAGAAGTCATCCTCGCCCACAAGGTCGAGCATGGTATCCCCCTTCAGGGGAACCTGCTTGAAGAGCTGTCCTTTGCTGTAGACCTTGCTGATACTGAAGGTGTCGAAGGCCCATTCGAACAGCCTGGTGGTCTCCTCATAGTAACTCTGCTGGCTTTGTGCACGCATGATGGTGACAACAAGTCGTTTGCCATCCTTCTCCGCCACAGCGGTATGATTGAATCCCGCTTCCGGAGTCCAACCCGTCTTGGCCGAAATCGCCGGTTCGTAGTAGAGACTGTTGTTCTTCTTCAGCAGGGAATTCTTGTTTGTCGCCCATCGGTTGGTATCCGGCAGGAGGTTGGTCGCCTCGAGCTTATGGGAGAATGTCCTATTGATCAGGACCAGTTCCGGATGGCTTGCGACCGCCCTGGAGATCAAAGACAGGTCATAGGGTGTCGTCTTGTGGTTCTCCTCTGTGAGGCCTGAAGGGTTGCTGAAGTTCGTATCCTTACATCCCAGTTCCTTCGCCCTCTCATTCATCAGCTGCGCGAAAGCCTCGACCGATCCGGAAATCCCTTCCGCCAGGACCTCTGCCGCATCATTCGCGGAGTGGAGGAGCAGCGCATACAGAAGGTCGCTGACGGAAATGACCTCCCCTTCCCAGAATCCCATGGAGGCACCTTCGGCATACGGTGGCTTGGCGCCTACCGTAAGCATCTGGTCCAGTTCAAGGTTCTCGATGGCAAGCAAAGCTGTCATCATCTTCGTTGTGGATGCCGGCATATACTGAGTATAGCCATTCTGCTCATAGAGCACCACTCCGCTGTCCGCATCCATGACGACTACCGCCTGCGAAAGGAATGGTGGCGGAACAGATTCCGCTGTGTTCGCCCCTGCATAGACCTTCAATATCGGTGACGGTATCGTCAAAATGAGGATACCTAATATAAACGCGACTACTTTCCTATAGAACATTTCAACCCCCCAAAGTCATCCCCAAAAAAATCTTCTGCTTAAGTATAGCAAAAACAGATAGGATACTCTACCAAAAACGCAGAGTTTTTCCCATGACTTTGTGATATTGCATGGTCAGCGGTCCTGTATACCTTCATGACCTGCATCAGAAATGTCGAATCCTGGCAGAAAACCGGACATCAGCTGTCCTTCCCGTTCCGCTTTGTACCCCGTCCATAGAAGGCATCGTAGTCGATCTCATCCGCCCCTTTTGCCACAAGGATTGCGGTGTAGACATCGGAATTCACATTGAGGATGGTCCTCAGCATTCCGACAAACCACTCCACGCCTGCAAAGAGCGCGATGCTCTCCAGCGGCAGACCCATCTGAGGGACGATGATGGCGAGGGAGACCAGGCCAGCTCCAGGAACCACAGCGTTCGCAAGGGAGACCAGGGCGGAGATCACCCCGATGTAGAGGATCCTGTCCACGCCGTACTGTATGCCATAAAGCTGGGCGATGGTCATCACGGTTATGGCCATGTGCATGGCGGAGCCATTGCTGTTCAGGGACATCCCGAGAGGAAGCACGAGCTTTGTGATCC
The DNA here is from genome assembly GCA_035581745.1 of Clostridiaceae bacterium. Lineage (GTDB taxonomy): Bacteria > Bacillota > Clostridia > Clostridiales > Clostridiaceae > Youngiibacter. The sequence goes on along the minus strand of DATISI010000182.1, from coordinate 6,963 downwards.
GGTAGCCCAGTCCCAGACGGTTGTGGGTATCCTCCATCGCCAGTGGAAGGGTGATGGCCGAGGACGTGGTCGCAAGGGCCATGATGGACATGGGCACCATGTTCTTCACCAGCCTGAGCGGGCTGAGGTTTCCCCTGACGCTGACCACGATGATCCAGATGGCCAGGAACGTGAACGTCGCCAGGCCATAGACCGCCAGGTACTTGAGGAGAGGGATGACCACACTGATTCCCAGCTGTCCGATGAGGGAGGCGATCAGCGCAAAGATACCGATCGGAGCGATGAACATGACCAGGGTGATCAGCTTGATGATGATATCGTTGAATTCAACGAGCAGGGGGAACATCTTGGAATCCGGATTTGTCGTCCGGTAGAGGCTGAAGGCCATCCCGAAAATCACCGCGAAGACGATGATCTGGATGATGGAACCCTCAGAAAGCGCCCCCATGATGTTCGAGGGAAAAAAACCCAGGAGGGTATCCTGGATCGAGATACTCTGCTCCGGGACAGACACTCCGGTATTCAGGCCCTCGATGTTGACCCCGCTTCCGGGGACAAAGACCATCGCCATGAAGATCCCCCAAAAGGCGGCGAGGACGGAGGACACGGCGAAGATGATGATCGTCTTGGTGCCGAGTCCGCTGACTTCCTTTGGATTCAGGCGTGCGACAGCCTCGATGATCTGTCCGAACACGAGGAGTGGGATGGACATCTGGATAAGGCGAAGGAAGATGTCTCCGACCACCTTGAGCGACCTGGAGAAATCTCCCAGAAGCAGGCCGAATATCAGGCCAAGGACAACAGCAATCATGATCTGGGTAACCATTCCTGGTTTCTTCATTTTCATAGTATGACCTCCTATTAAAAGTCACCGTATGCAGCGCCTCTCCTCGCCAGTACCCTGGCGGTTCATCCTAAAGGTCCTGAGTCCCCTTTCGTGAAGGGGAGTCCACCCGGACACTGCTTCTCGAGTCAATCGTCCCACAACGCCCGGGTGATATTTTAAAGTTTCGAATATACCATGATTATACCATACCAGGATTCCCTTCTAAGACCTTGCCATGCGGTGTGGCGTTCCAGGACATCCTGACCCTGCAAGGGTTTTACCTTGTCTTGAAAGTCCGATCCTGGAGCATGATACGCAAGACTGAAAATCGCCTGGCCGCATATCCACATGTGTCCAGGCGATTTTTCGGTTCCGGTTCATTTCCCCAGGGAATTTCCTGAGGATTCTTACAGGTACTGCTTAAGGTCCTCCACGCTGGGAACCCTTCCCATCACTTTGACCTTCTCATCCACTACGAGCGCAGGTGTCTTCATGACCCCGTATGCCATGATCTCCTTGAAATTCTCCACCTTCTCGATATGGGCATCGATGCCCAGTTCCTTGACAGCTTCCCTTACATTGGCTTCCAGCTTCTTGCAGTTCGCACAGCCGGTCCCCAGAATCTTGATTTCCATTGACAGTTCCTCCTTATCTCTTCTTCCAGATGATTTTGACTTCCCCATGAGCCTTCGTCAGGCCTGCAGGGAACCCCTCAGCAGGAGCAGTTGCAGTCACAGCCTGCTGCCTTTGTCCCCGCTCCGACATAGTCGATCGCGTCTGATGGACAAAGCTTCTGACAGCCTGTGCAGCCTTCCACGCAGCCATCGGTATAGATGGTCACAGGCCTCATCGTCCCCTGTTCATAGACACCGTGGGAACACTTGGCCACACACGCCCCACATTCGATACAGTTCTCGTAGTTGATCACCGGATACCAGGTCTTTGACATGTCACATTCCTCCCCGATTCGTATTTAATTGGCGAACTTTTCTGCCCCTTCATAGATGCTGCTGACTTCTTCCTTGGAAACCAGCCTGGACAGGACCATTGCGATGATGATGATTCCAGGGATATCGATGAGCAGCCTCGTGAGGGCGAACGTCGTCCCCAGGGATGCGATCTCAAAGAGGATCATGGGAATCTTGGTGGTCGACCATGCCCCGATGAAGATGAGGATATTCTGGAATTTGACCCCTTTCTTCATGAAGACCGCCGCGACCGGGAAAGCCCCATAGAGAGGCCCTGCCGCCGCGGAACCGATGAAGATGGAAAGGAGGATCCCCTTGAGACCCGAGCCTTCTCCCATATACTTCACCATGGTCTCCTTGGGTACCCAGACATCCAGGAGGCCAAGGAGCACGAAGATCGGAGGGATGACCAGGACCATCTCCCTGAAAGAGTAGGCGGTGACGCTGAGGGCCTTCATCCCGACCTCCCTGTTGAACGCCGTCAGGAGAAGGACCCCTGCGAAGACGATGAGGAACATCCTGTATTTCTTAATCATCTTGTTCATGCGCCTGTCACCACCTTTCCAATCACGAAAGCCACAAGGAAGGAGAAGAGGAACGCCAGGACGTTCCGATAAATGGTAAGCTTTTTCCCGAAGTACTTGATCTCAACCGGCATCGTGACCACACCCACCATCATGAGCGTGGAGATGAAGGCCCCAATCTGCATGTATCCCGCTCCACCATCAAGGAGAAGCGCAGCGGTTGGAAACGCGATGAATCCCGGAATCAGGGTGATGGACCCGATGACGGCAGCCAGGATGACCCCGAACCAGCCGGAATCCGATCCGATGATCCTGGAGATGACATCCGGATTGAGAATGGCGAGCAGCACGCCAACCAGCAGGATGACGACCAGGAACTCAGGCAGGATGTTCTCGAAAGCCTTCCAGGCTTTCTTCAGCGCCATCATCGTCTTCTTCTTGTTCTTATAGTAGGAGAACATGAGCAATCCTCCTGTGACCACATATAGTCCGGTATTCAAAAAACCACCATCTTCCTTAATTATTATATTGGGCTCTGTCCAAATTGTTTCTGAATTATTATTTCGTATATATGCTATACTAGGTATGTTTAACATAAAGATAGTACTACAACCATAAATTCAAACTCTATAAACAATCTATATATCCTATCCAACAGATCTCTTATATTCATGGCAGATTTTAAAGGAAAAAACCAATTGTTACCTGAATAAATATTGAAACTGGAACTGGTAGTGAACATATTAAATATGGTGAGGTGACCTATGACAACATATACGATAAACGTTCAACAGGAAATGAGTTTGCCGAAGGTACTGGGCGTCATTTTCATTCCTTCTTCCCTATTGACTGTCCTGTATCTTATTACAGGAGGTGTGGGACATACGATTCCGTCACTCTTAATCTTCTATATCTGGGCTACCCTGATCCTATTCCCTATCGAATTAGGTGTAGTCCTCTATGCAAGCAAAAAAGAATACGGCAATTATTCCCTGAAAAGCGCATTTGCCCATGATGAAAAGATGAGCGGGTGGAAGATCTTCCTCTATGGAGCCCTTTTGTTCGCTTTTGCAGGGCTCATGTCTGCTACATTGGCCCCATTAGAAAACAGCTTGTTTGCTCCGATTTCAAATAAGCTTATACAAGTCATGCCTGCATATTTTGAATGGAATAATATGGAATACTATAAACAGTATTCAAAGGATATCCTGCTGCTGACCTGTGTCGCTTACTTCATCCTTAATGTTTTCGTTGGTCCCATCATAGAAGAGCTGTTTTTCAGAGGATACCTTACGTCTAAAATAAGCAGATATGGCAATTTCGCGCCGCTCATCATCACGGTCCTGTTCTCCTTGTATCACCTTTGGCTTCCATTCGGTAACTTATTCAGGATTTCCAAATTCTTTCCTGCAGCCTGGCTGGCATGGAAGAAGAAAAGCATCTACATCTCCATTGTCTTTCATTGCCTGTGTAACCTGTTATCGACGGTCAGCTTCATCATGGCTGTATATGCGTTATAGACAGGAACATCATACGAGGCTGACTCATCCTTATTGGAAGAGATCATGGATTCAGCATAATCCCTTATCCCAGTCATGCCTGGTCTTCCACAAAGGTGAAACCAGGGAATGTCTTTCTAATCCATGTCGACGCAGCACTGTGTCAGGTACTTTTCCTTGTCCTCCAGCCTTCTCTGGTCCAAGCCCAGCTGAGGATAGGATTCCAGATTTTCCATGATGTTCTTCAGGGTATCCATCAGGACCCTGTTCTCCTTCTTTAAGGAGTAGAAGACAAATTTCTCTTTGCGTTCATCCGTCACTAGGTTCATGTCCCTCAGTTTTGAGAGGTTCTTGGAGATCTTCGGCTGGGAGACATCCAGGATTCCACTGAGCTCACAGACGCATAGCTCCTCCTGGTAAAGTAGGATGATGATCCGGATCCTCGTCTCATCTGAAAGGATCTTGAAGATACTGGTCAACTGGTTCATGGGGGCTCCTTTCCGGTGACAGGTTATCCTTCACCTTTTTCATATGCACATATGGGAATATGTATATATTATACCTCGGATTCTATCCTGTCAACAGGAGCACAGGAAAATTCCATGTCTGATTCCACTGCGTGATTTCCGCTTCTTCTCCTAAAAAAAGCCTGGTCAGGTGATTTCTCCTGACCAGGCTTTTCATGGCTTTGAACAGCTCCAAGGGGGTTATGGAGCGTTCCTGGGCGGAACCGATTCCCGCCTATATTAAGGAAGGGTTTATCCCGAATCCTCTGCACGAACATGTTCGATTATCTAACCTGGACGTTTGAAGGGCGAAGCGTTCATCTTTCTCCCGGCATGCCTTCCACCGCATCCACGATCTGCTGCACACTGGATTCCCAGCTTCCGTTGTTCACCACGAGAAGGTCCGCACATGCCCTGTACAGTCCGATCCTCTGGTCATAAAGGTCATGGATCCTTTTTTTGTTCCCGCTCAGAAGCGGACGGCTGGAAAGGTCGGCACTCTCCAAAATCTTCTCCAGTGCCCTGTCGATGAAGACCAGGTATCCGTTCCGCTTCAATTCCTCCACGTTCGCCTTACGGAGGACCACCCCGCCCCCTGTGGAAATGACGGCACTATGGAGCAGGGACACCTCCCTGACGCATCGCTCCTCACAGTCCCTGAAGTACCCTTCTCCGGACTCCATGAAGATGTCCCCGATGTTCCTGCCTTCTTTTGCAGCTGTCCGCTCGTCAAGGTCGATGAACTCCCTTCCCAGCGCTTCCGCGACCTTTTTCCCCAGGGTGGTCTTCCCACTTCCAGGCATCCCGATCAGCACCACATTCCTCATTCGCCACCTCCTGCGCCGATATAGTTCCCGAGGACCTCGAAGCTGTGGCTCTCCTCGATCAGCTCGAAGATCAGGCTTTCCATCCCCTCCGACTTCAGGTTTCCCGACAGGTCGGCGAAGAACAGGTATTCCCAGGTCTTTCCGATGATGGGACGCGACTCGATCTTGAGCAGGTTCATGCCCCGCATCGCGAAGATGGCGATCATCCGGTGCAGGCTTCCACTCTCATGGCTGACCGTGAACATCGTGCTGATCTTGTTGCTGCCTTCCCTAAGCTCCATGACCTTGGAGACCACGGCGAACCGGGTATGGTTCTCCGTGTTGAAGTTGATGCTTTCCGCAAGGATCTCCAGTCCATAGAGGTCAGCGGCCCGCCTGCTCGCAATGGCGGCCTTCGTGACATCTCCGCAGTCTTTGACAAATCGCGCGCTCTCCGCCGTGTTCGCCATCATCCTCCGGTTCCAGTCTCCATGCCCTTTCAGGAAGGGTTCAGACTGCTGGAAGCCCTGCTCATGGGAGTAGACATCGGTGATGGTCGAAAGGTCTGCTCCTTTCGGAGCCATCAGGCAGTGGTCCACGGGAACCACCTGTTCTCCAACGATGAAACAGCCGTATTTCCCGAGAAGGTCATAGACGCTTCCGATGGACCCCGTCGAATTGTTCTCGATCGGCACCACGCCGTAATCTCCGATCCCTTCATGCAGGCTCTGAAAGACCTCCTCGAAATCCTTCCGGTTCGACCGCCTGGCATCCTCTCCGAAAAACCGCACCGCAGCCTCCTCTCCATACGCTCCGGGCTGTCCCTGGTAGAGGACAAGCGGATTTGCGACCGGATTCCTCGATGCGGAGACTTTCGACAGGTATCCGTCGAATCCAGCCTTCTTCACCGGATCCGGCATCGCCCCCACCGCATACTGCTGCTGCCTGCTGCACTGCATGAGCAGCTCGAAAAGCCTCCGGGCACCCCTTTTCAGCGCAGGGTCTGGCAGGGAGGACATCTTCCTGTCCATGAGTTCCTTCTCCCTGATAGGGTCATAGACCTTCATCCCGCTCTCCTTCTTCAGTTCCCCGACCTGCCTTGCGGTCTCCATCCTCCGTTCGTACAGACTCAGGATCTCCTCGTCGATCTCATCGATCTCTTTCCTCAAATCATCCAGTTCTCTCATGATTCCCCTCACTCCCATTCTTCCACGCTGTCCAATCTTTGATCTTCCCATTCCTTGGCTTTTCCGTTCCTTATCTATCCTGTTCGTCATCTATCCTGTTCGTTATCTATCCTGTTGTTCCTGGTCTTCCCGTCCCCTATAGGTAAAACTGTCTAGACCTTCAGGATTTCGCATAGGGCCAGGGCAGCTGCAGCCTCGATGACCGGGACCGCCCGATGGACGATGCAGGGGTCGTGCCTTCCCTTTACGGTGATTTCCGTATTCTCCTTCGTCCGCATGTTCACGGTCTCCTGGGTCCTGCCGATGGAGGAGGTGGGTTTCACGATTACGGAGAAATTGATCGGCATGCCGTTCGTTATCCCTCCGTTGATTCCGCCATTATGGTTGGTCCTGGTCTTCACCCCGTCTTCATCGTGATAGAACGCATCATTGGACTCGCTCCCCCGCATGGTCGCAAGGCGGAAGCCTGTCCCGAACTCGATCCCCTTCACCGCAGGGACCGCGAAGATGTGCCGGGAGACCACGCTCTCCACACTCTCCATGCCGGGGTCCCCTTTCCCGCCCGGGACGCCAATGACCAGGCACTCGATGATTCCCCCGACGGAATCCTCCTCCTCCTTGGCCTTCAGGATCGCTTCCTTCATCCG
>DATISI010000181.1:0-4234 GCA_035581745.1 Clostridiaceae bacterium | reverse complement strand
AGGATTCCGAAGTCGGTCCCTCCTAAGGCATAAAGGAATTGGAGAAAATTCATTGAAAATCCTCCCTTCTGCTCCATTAAGCTGATGCCGGAACAGGAAGGAGGATTTCAAGGCTGCATCTTGGTTGAAGGAAGCCCACGCCTGTCCTCAACTCCCTATCCTGGTTTCCTCCCGTGCATTGTGAAGGATTCCCAATCCCATAGGATTCATGCCGGAAACATGATAAAATGGGAAAAAGAAATGATGAACGGAACAGGGGTAGGATATGAGGATTGCAGTGATCGCAGACATCCATGGCAACAAATTCGCATTGAAGAAAGTATTGGAAGAACTGGACCGGGACGGGCATGTCAGTCAGATCTATTGTCTGGGTGACATGATCGCCCTGGGACTCTTCACCAATGAGGTCCTTGACATGCTTTTCGCAAGGAAGGACGTGTCCATGGTGCTGGGGAACCATGATGAGCTGGTGCTCTCCATGGTCCGGGGCGAGAAGCATCCCGAAGGGCATCCTCTTGTCATCAACCACCATAAATATATCGCAAAAGGGATGGAAAAGCGCTTTGTCGAGCCGCTCTCCAGGCTTCCCCGTATCATCGAGCGTGAGATCGAAGGAAAGAAGCTGGTCTTCCTCCATTACCACATCCCGAAGGGAAGGGAAGGCGTCCACATCAGCGAGAATCCTTATAGCGTAATCGTGGACAATGATAAGGAATCCCATGAGACCCTGTTCAGCGACTATGCATGCGACCTCATCGCTTTCGGACATCACCATCCTGTCCATCTCCATGTCGGTAAAGGCAAGGTGTTCATCAACCCCGGATCCCTGGGCATCAGCACGACCAATGTCGCGACCTATGGGATCATCGATATCGTGGATGGAGCAATCCATGCGGAGGTGAAAACCGTATCCTATGACAAGAAAGAATTCCTGGAATCCTATCCGAAACAGAACATCCCCGGATATGAGTTCATCCTGACCTCCTTCCTTGGGCGAAAGGACAACTGTGACTGAAATCCTGGGGGATGAGTCTGGAAGATAGGGGATGAGGGGACCTAAGGCTTCCACAACCTGGCAGGATAAGAAGGCCTCGATATTTCAGGCGGACGGCGAAATCTACAAGTCGGGGATTTCCCAGGCAGGACAGAAATGCGCTGACGGGGAAAAGGCAAACCGGAAATGCCGGTCTGCCTTAAGGAGGATTTTATATGAAGTTTACCGAAACTGCTATCTGTTTGGGACCTGGAACTTGTACCCATATCCCCATACGGTCTTGATCAGGTTCCTGTAACATCCCAGCTTGTTCCTCAGGGATTTGATGTGGGTATCAATGGTCCTGGAATCGCCCAGGAAGTTGTATCCCCATACCCGCCGGATCAGTTCATCCCGCTTGATGGTCTCATTGTAGTGCGTCTTGAGATAGATGAGGAGATCGTACTCGAGAGGGGTCAGCACGATGGGGACCTCCTCTATGGAAACCTCTTTCCTGATTTCATCGATTGTCAGGTCCTCAAAGGAATAGATCGAGTAGCACTTCCTGAAGATCTCGTCGATACAGTCCTTGAACTCTGTCTCATTGAAAGGCTGGACGATGAAGTTCAGCTTGTCTTCCAGTTCATGGGACGTCAGGAGCTCTGAGCCGCTGAACAGGGTGATGAGCATCTGGGTCCTGAAAGTATCTGAAAGCCTATCGGTGATCACCAGTTTGTTCTCCATGAACATCTCTTCGTCTACGACGACCAGATCGGGGTTTTTATTGATTTCATTTATAAGTTCATCTATATTATTAATAAGCCTGTAACTATAAGACTCTTTAATGGCAGTCTCGATTTCTGACAGCCACATGACCTCGTTGCCGGCAATGATTATCCTATGCATATCTTCACCTCACTAAAATTTTAACATATAGATTTAAAGATGGTTTAAAGATTTTAAATAAATTCAAATTATTAAAGAATAATTCATAAAAATAATAATTAAGTGTGAAGAATATAAAAAACTATACTGCCTATGATATAATAATACTGAGATTACATATGAATTGGAGGATTAACTATGAAATGCTGTAAATTATTCGTTGTATCAGCAGTTTCTTTTGCACTAGGCGCTCTAGTCTATAAGACTGTGCGGGACAACAAAGAAGAGCTGGACCAATTTGTAGATGAATACGGGGACTTCGTGGATGACGATGTTTTGGAAGCAGAATTGATTGAAGACTAATTAAAAACCAGGACAATAAGAACTGCTTAAGCTGATATGTCAGCTTAAGCAGTTCTTATTATTTTTATATTATATTTAAATAATATTTGAAATATACAATATATCCAAGATAACATTATATCTAATCCATGTATAGGATACTTTGGATTTTAAAGGAAACGCTTTAGTCGTAGAACGTGATCGTGCCATCATTCTCGATGAAGTATTGCACGTTGTTCTCGTTGAAGATCTGGAAGGTCAGGTCCCGCAGCCCGGATTCCTTCGCCCTGATCCCATCATAGTAGGAAACAAGGGTCTGGACGTCCGCGTCCGTAAGTTCTTCATCCCCCCGGCTTCGAAGGTATTCGATGCTGAGAAGGAGGTCCGACTTCATGTCATTGACCACATCGTAGAGCGGCTGAAGCTTTGGGTTTGTGCTGACAGGCTGGTTAGGCAGGTCGTTGATGTCGCGTTCCATGATGTTGAGGTTGAAGGTGATGTCCACACCTCTCATCTTGTCGTTGACATTGTACTCATAGTCCGCAAGGATGAGTTCAAAATGGTCCACCATCTCCCTTTCGAAACTCTCGTAAGCCACCGAAATCTTGTTGATATGTCTTTCGGGTGGAAAACCGGAGACCTGTGGCGGTTTCTGGTCCAGCCAACCATTCAATCCGTTGCCCAAAAGGCGTCCGAGACCGATCGGAGAGAGGATGACGAGGAGGACGATGAGCAGTGCAGCAACAATGATGAGAAGTGTGTTCTTTTTCACTGGCATCGATACCTCCTTGTGCACGCTATGCTTCCCTCGTCAGATAGGACCTGATCTCTTCGTCGTAGCGCTCCATTAGTTGCCTTATTATAGCACATCCCGTGGAAGGTATGGTGATGGCATCTATACTTCGGATTGGAAGGATCTTGGGGGAGGTTCCCGTGAGGAAAACGCCTGAGAGACGCCCGATGTCGTCAACGCTGATCGTGTCTTCCCTGAAGGGGATGTCCATCCGCTTCGCAAGCTCGATTACCTTCTTCCTGGTGATCCCACCAAGGACGTCATGAAGCGGAGGCGTGACCAGGACATCGTCAAGGACGAAGAAAAGGTTGGACCTGCTTCCTTCCGTCATCTGTCCATCCCGGTTCACGAGAATCGCCTCATGGATTCCGTTCTCCTCGATGAAACGGGAGACCTTCGCCTTGTAGTCCGTATTGATGACCTTTGCATTGGGATTCTGACGCTCCAGCTGCAGGGTTCCTGTGGGGACGCCTTCCGCATACATGGATTTTTCCGGATAACAGAAAGGGATGAGATAGATGAGGAAGTCATCCACGAGCTCGTTTCCGATGATGAGCTTCACATTGCCAGACGTCACCCTGTTTGCTTTCACGAGCTTCAGGATGAGGTTTCGGATCTCCTCCAGGGAACGGATCGGCTCTGCATGGACCATGGAGAGGGATTCGTTCATCCTTGTGAGATGGTCCTCGAGGAAGAGGGGAATGCCGTCTGCAATCCTGAGCACCTCGTAGATCTGGTTTTTCCCGGCCTGGTGATGGAAGGCTGAGACCGGGTATCGGTTCTTTCCGGAGAAGAAATATTCTCCAATCGCTTTTTCCATGGTTACCTCCAGTATAGGACAGGGTATTGTGGATTCTTCTTCCTGTAGTTGATGAGATAGGGCTTCCCCACAAGTCGGAGAAGCGGGGCATCAGACATGGAGTCGGAGAACATGTAGGAGTTCTCATAGTCGACCTTGAGGTCCTTCAGGTACTCATACAGCCTCAGGATCTTCTCTTCGCCCTTGTTGTTCTGTCCATGCATCTTCGAGATGAAGATATCCTCGTTCATGGTGAACCTCGTCCCGATGACCTGGTCCACATCCTCCAGGTTATAGAGCGTGTTGAGGTAGAATTCAGGGGAAGCGGAGATGAGGACCACGGTGTAGCCCTTCATCTTGAGTTCATGCATTTTATCGAGACCATCCTGGTAAAGGAGATTCTTCAGCACCTTGTCATAGTATTCATTGGAGAGGTGTTCCA
>DATISI010000180.1:0-5128 GCA_035581745.1 Clostridiaceae bacterium | reverse complement strand
CTAATCGATCGAGGGCTTGATCAATAGAAGGACCATTTCTCAAGTGAATATGCGGTTTTGAGGGAACATCTCTCTCAAACCCTTAGGGATCATCCTTAAGGAAATAAGCATTCTGCAATTATCAAATTGCCACGAATGCGTCCGTGAACATCCTGTTCACGGCATCTGGTGTCTATGACTCCGAGGGCTACACCCGTTCCCATTCCGAACACGACGGTTAAGCCTCAGAGTGCTGATGATACTGCAGGGGCAGCCCTGTGGGAAAGTAAGTCGTCGCCAGGTCATACGAAAGCCCGGACAGCAATGTCCGGGTTTTTCGTCGTCTAAAAATAAAAGTTCCAATTAAGGATGCTATTCATGTAATGCTGATGGTATAACCCATTTCCGGGTTTGACTTGATTCTTGAGACCACTTGTCTTAAGATTTAATCAATTACTGCATTCAGAGAGCGTTCTCCTATTATGGCGCTGTATTCCTTACTACATGTTAGGAAATAGAAACCAAGTAAAAAAGATGAAGGATGAAGAGGTGTTAAAATGAAAAAAACTTTATACCTGATGAGACACGGTCAGACGTTGTTCAATGTAAGGAAAAAGATTCAGGGTTCCTGTGATTCGCCACTGACCCGTGAGGGGATCAGACAGGCAAAAATAGCAAAAGAGTATTTTGAAAAGAATGGCATTACCTTTGACCATGCTTATTCTTCCACACAGGAAAGAGCGAGTGATACTTTAGAACTCATCACCCAAATGCCCTACACGAGACTGAAGGGCTTGAAGGAGTGGGATTTTGGACTATTTGAAGGTGAAAGTGAAGACCTTAATCCACCAATTCATCCTGTAAGGAAATCATATGGTGATTTTTTTGTGCAATATCATGGGGAATCAGATTTTGATGTGCAGGATCGGGTGAACAAGACATTGACTGAAGTGATGGATAAGGAAGACCATCAAAACGTTCTGGCTGTTTCCCATGGGGGCGTCTGTTTCATGTTCGCAAGGGGATGGACGGATAAGGAGTTAGGAAAGTTTTCGAACTGCTGCATTTTGAAGTTCGAATATGAAGATGGGAAATTCGAGTTCATCGAAATCATCAACCACCAATTCTAATCCGCCCAGAACGAGTGTAAAGGAATCGATGGACTGGAGAAGGTATCAGTGAAATAGAGGCGGTGTCTCTTTATGGCCTGCTGAACAGGTCCAGAAGGAACACATTGAAAGAAGATTGCTGGAATTCAAAGCGGATTCCAGCAGAATCTGAAGATATTGTGGCTTCAGTTATGACGTATATGGAAACTGGTGATAGGTAAAGAATATGAAATTCAAGCCGTATTATGCAAAATTTATGGAATATACATCAATGTATGCAGCTTTGCTATTGATTTTCTAAACGATTACAGCTATCATGAGGAAGACGACAAATTTCAATACTTCAAATAGAGGAGCGGCCAGAGGGTAGTGGTAAGCACAAGAAAACCTTCTTTTACGATGAATGGCTGACCGCCGAAGGAATGCAAGAAAGGGTTTTTTCTTCATTCTTGGTGAAAAGGCACAAAGCCTGTCACTGTCATGTTGAAAGCATGGAGCGCTATTTATGTTTAAATAACATAATCGGCGTTCTTTTATTTTGCCGATTTTTTGAGGTTGACGGAGTCAGTAATGAATCGGAGGGAAGAAGATGGAATCAAAGATCAGACTTAGGATGAGTGCACATGACGCACACTACGGTGGGGACCTGGTGGATGGAGCCCGAATGCTGCAGCTTTTCGGGGATGTGGCCACAGAGCTGCTCATCCGGAGGGATGGAGACGAAGGACTGTTCCGTGCGTATGACAGCATCGAGTTCCTGGCACCCGTCTACGCGGGAGACTATATTGAAGCAGTGGGAAGCATCGTAGAGGAAGGGAACACCTCGAGGAAGATGGTCTTCGAAGCGAGGAAGGTCATCATTCCAAGACGTGATCTCAGTGAGTCCGCCTGCGAGGTCCTGGAAGTACCTATTGTGGTCTGCCGGGCATCAGGCACCTGTGTCACACCGAAGAATAAACAGCGAGGGACAAAGTGATGGAAAAGCTCATCATCACCGCCGCCATATCCGGTGCGGAAGTGACGAAGGACCAGAATCCCAATGTTCCCTATACCGTTCTGGAGATCAGGGATGAAGCGAGGAGAGCCTGTGAGGCAGGCGCATCGATCATCCACCTGCATGTCAGGGAAGATGATGGAACCCCCACACAGCGCCGTGAACGCTTCCAGGCGTGCATGGAAGCCATCCTTGATGTTTGTCCTGATGTCATCATCCAGCCCAGCACGGGTGGCGCCGTAGGAATGACCACAGATGAGCGGCTTCAGCCCCTCACCTTGTTCCCGGAGATGGCTACCCTTGACTGTGGGACGCTGAACTTCGGAGGCGATGACATTTTTGTCAACACCGAGAACATGATCATGGAGTTCGGGAAAAGGATGGCTGACCTTGGAATCAAACCCGAATGCGAAGTCTTCGACAAGAGTATGGTGGATACGGCGGTAAGGCTCATGAAGAAAGGATTCATCAGGGAGCCGATGCACTTCAACCTGGTCATGGGCGTCAGAGGCGGAATCTCCGGAGAGGTAAGGGACCTCCTCTTCATGAAAGAATCCCTTCCTGCCGGGTCCACCTACACGGTGTCAGGAATCGGACGCACCCAGCTTTCCATGAATACCATGGCCATCCTCATGGGCGGTCATGTCCGGGTAGGCTTCGAGGACAATATCTTCCTGGACAGGGGAGAACTCGCAGGCTCGAATGCGGATTTCGTGGAACGGATTGCAGCCCTGTCGAGGATGCTTGGGCGTGAGGTCGCATCCCCAGATGAAGCAAGAGTCATCCTTGGCCTGAGGAAGCGGATCCAGTAGGACAAGGAACCCGCTATACAAAGAACCAGCTATAACAAAGAATAAAAACCGGAGAAAAATGAAGAAGAAAAATGAAGAAGAAAAGAATCTTATCAGAGTAAAGTCGCGCACAGGAAAGAATAAGGTGCCTTTTCAGAAGGACAGCGCAGGAAGATAAGGGGTAACGACATGGAAAAAAAGGGATGCAGATATGGGACACACCGCGTGATGGAGCCACAGGGCGTGCTTCCGCAGGCGGCCACAAAGATAAGCAATGACATGGACATCTATGACAATGAGATCCTCATCGACGTCAGTGCCCTCAACATCGACTCCGCAAGTTTTGCGCAGCTGGAGGCAGAAGCGGGCCATGACAGCGAGAAGATTGCGGCTAGAATCTTGGAGATTGTGGAAGAGAAGGGGAAGATGCAGAACCCGGTGACAGGATCCGGCGGGATGCTCATCGGGCGTGTGGAGCGCATCGGCAAAGCCCTGAAGGATAGAATCGACGTGAAGGAAGGCGACAGGATCGCAAGCCTGGTCTCCCTATCCCTCACTCCCCTCAGGATTGAAGCCATCACCGGCATCAAGGCGGAAATCGACCGGGTAGAGGTGAAGGCGAAGGCTGTGCTGTTTGAATCCGGATTGTATGCAAAGCTTCCGGAAGACATGCCGGAGAACCTTGCGCTGGCAGCGCTGGATGTCGCGGGTGCTCCTGCACAGGTGGCCAAGCTCGTGAAACCAGGAGACAGTGTCCTGATCCTTGGAGGGAGTGGAAAATCCGGGATGATGTGCTGCTATGAGGCGATGAAGCGTGTGGGTCCCACAGGAAGGGTCGTTGCATGTGACAGGGATGAGGCGGCAGGAAAGATGCTTCTTTCGAACAGGTTCTGCCATGATTTCTTCGCAGAAGACGCGAGAAAGCCTGTGGACATCATGAACAGGGCGCTGGAATGCAACAGCGGATGCGAGTACGACATCGCCATCAATGTCGTCAATGTCCCCAATACGGAAATGAGCACCATCCTCCCTGTCCGGGACGGAGGCATCGTCTATTTCTTCTCCATGGCCACCAGTTTCACCAAGGCGGCCCTCGGGGCTGAAGGCGTGGGAAAAGACGTCACCATGGTCATCGGGAATGGATACACGAAGGGGCATGCCATGATCACCCTGGAGGAGCTTCGGGAATCAGCGGAACTGAGAGCGATATTCGAGAAACAGTATGTCTAGAGAAGGAGCAAAATAAGATGAATAGATTTGCAGATGAGAATAGAAAGGTCATGTTCCCAGAGGTTTCCGATGAGGACTGGAACAGCTGGCACTGGCAGGTCCTTAACCGTGTGGAGACCGTAGACGACCTGAAGCGATATCTTCCCCTTACCCTTTCGGAAGAGGCAGGCGCGAAGAAAGCCCTAAATATCCTTCGGATGGCCATCACCCCATACTACCTCACCCTCATGGACAGGGATGACCATAAGGACCCTATAAGGATCCAGGCCGTCCCTTCAGCCATGGAGATCATCACCGCTGAAGGCGACCTGCACGACCCCCTCCATGAGGACAAGGATTCTCCTGTCCCAGGGCTCACGCACCGCTATCCTGACCGCGTCCTCCTGCTCCTGACGGACCAGTGCTCGATGTACTGCCGTCACTGCACGCGAAGGCGTTTTGCAGGACAGACAGATAACGCCATGAGCACGTCAAGGGTGGATGCCGCCATCGAATATATCCGAAATACGCCAGCGGTAAGGGACGTCCTCCTTTCAGGCGGAGACCCGCTCCTCATGAGCGACCTGCGTCTGGAGACCATCATCCGCAAGCTGAGGGAGATTCCCCATGTGGAGATCATCAGGATCGGGACCCGGGTTCCTGTCGTCATGCCGCAGAGGATCACCCAGGACCTTGTCGACATGCTGAAGAAGTACCATCCCATCTGGATCAACACCCATTTCAACCATCCCTCAGAGATTACAGAGGAATCGAAAGCGGCCTGCGCACGGATGGCAGACGCTGGAATCCCGCTGGGCAACCAGTCCGTCCTCCTGAGAGGCGTGAACGACTGTGTACACGTCATGAAGGATCTTGTACAGGGACTGACGAGGATCAGGGTGAGTCCTTACTACATCTACCAGTGAGACCTGTCCATCGGACTTGAGCATTTCAGGACGCCGGTATCCAAAGGCATCGAGATCATCGAGGGCCTGCGTGGCCATACCTCAGGCTACAGCGTACCGACTTTCGTCGTCGATGCCCCA
>DATISI010000179.1:0-3476 GCA_035581745.1 Clostridiaceae bacterium | reverse complement strand
TCTTCTAAATGCGTTGCAGAACGTTAGGAAAGTGAAGGAAACCGGCCAAATGGAAAGTCTCCATCCTGACCGGTTTCCTTTTTATCCCAAGTGAGGCCTAACCGCTTCCTATTTGTCCTTCTTCTCTTCTGTCTTCTGTGTCTGGTAGTTGCTGTTTCCTCCAGAGATGTTGTAGACCTTCTCGAATCCGCTGTTCAGGAGGATGTTCTGCACGGCATTTCCCGTGACACCCTTGTTGCAGTAGGTGATGATGGTCTTCTCCTTATCCAGATTCTTCAGTTCTTTCCTGATCTCGTTGTGTGGGATATTCACCGCGCCATCGACATGTCCCGCCGCATACTGCTTCGGAACCCTCGTGTCGATGATCACCACATCCTCCTTGTCCACAATGCCTTCTAGGAGCTCCGCTGGTTTCACGATCTTCCTCGAGGTGTTTATCGCGTTGTCGAGGATCATGCCCGTGTACATGACCGGATCCTTCGTCGTGGAGAATGGCGGCGCATAGGCGAGGTCCAGATGGAACAGGTCGGATACCTTCGCACCGAAACTGATGGCGGTGACGAAGACGTCAATCCGCTTGTCCACGCCCTCGTAGCCTACGATCTGCACGCCAAGGAGCTTCTCCGTGTTCCTGTCCGCGATCCCCTTGATCACCATCTCTTTGCCACCGTAGTACTCTGGCCGGTTCGGCTTGATGTTATGGATGACCTCGATGTCATAGCCTTCAATCAGAGCCTCCCTCTCGGTCAGCCCTGTCTGTCCTACCACCATATCAAACACCCTGAAGATCCCTGTCCCAAGGACGCCCCTAAATTCCAGGCTGTCATTGAACATGGAGCTTCCACAGATCCTTCCCGTCTTGTTCGCTGTCGAGCCAAGCGGCCTGTAGATTGGCTTTCCCGTGATGAGGGAGAAGCTTTCTGCGCAGTCTCCGCAGGCATAGACATCTTCGATACTGGTCCTCATTCCGGTGTCCGTCATGATGGCTCCGGTGACACCAAGTTTCACCCCTGCATCACGTGCAAGCTCCACATTGGGACGCACGCCGATGGACATGATGACCATGTCGGTCTCGACCTCTTCTCCGGACTCCAGGACCGCTTTCTGTACCCTGTCGTCTCCCTTGAATCCCGTGACGGAGGTTCCCAGGATGAGCCTGACGCCCTTCTTCTTCAGGTATTTCTCCAGATACTTCGACATGTCCCTGTCAAGGCCCGGGGTGACCTGCTCCAGCTTCTCCACCATGGTGACTTCAATTCCATTCTGGACCAGGACCTCGCAAAGTTCCAGTCCGATGAATCCTGTCCCGACGATCAGCACCTTCTTCGGTGAGTTCTCCCGGAGATATCCTCTGATGGCGTCTGCGTTCTTCACGTTCCTGAGCGTGAAGACGTTCTTCTTCTCCACACCCTCCATCTTCGGGACAAAGGACCTGGCTCCAGTCGCGATGACGAGCTTGTCATAGGTTTCTGTGAATTCCTTGCCGCTTACAAGGTCTTTCACCTCAAGGAACTTCCCTTCGGTGTCGATCCTTTTCACCTCATGTGCGGTCCTGACATCCACGTTGTATTTCTCCCTGAAGAATTCAGGGTCCCTCGGGGTCAGCTTCTCCCTGTCCTCGACATCGCCGCCGATATAGTAAGGGAGTCCGCATCCCGAATAGGAGATGTCGGTATCTTTCTCGAAAATGATGATCTCCGCTTCCTCACTGTTCCTTCTGGCCTTTGCCGCGGCGGATGTTCCTGCGGCCACCGCTCCGATGATGACGATCTTCATAATTTGCCTCCTTGCGTTCTATATTCTTTCTTCCTGGAATAATCTAAGCAGTCCTTCATCCTTAAGGTCTTCCTTCATCCATGGGACGATGTGGAAATCTCCTCCAGTCAGCCTGGACACTTCATTGATCCATTTCTTCTCACTCTCGCCCTTGGCCTTGAGGAAAGGTTCCTCAGGCTGGTTTAGGAGCATCGACTGGTTCAGCACCCAGGAGGATACCTTGATTCCTGCCCGACCGAGGTCTTCCGCCAGCCTTTCAGCTTCAAAGAACGGTGTCGGTTCCGGAAGGGTCACGATGATCACCTGTGTCTCCAGTGGATTCCTCAGCCTTGGGAGAAGTTCCCTCACCTCGTCCGGGATGATTCCCGAGCTCCGCTGAACTTCCTTGTGGTAGCTCTCCGTAGAGTCCAATAGGAGCAGCGTATGACCCGTGGGTGCGGTGTCGATGATGACGATGTCCTCGTCACTTCCCTTCACGATCTTCGCGAACTTCCGAAACAGCGCAATTTCCTGTGTACATGGGCTCCTCAGGTCCTCTTCGATGTAGTCACGGTCTTCCTTCGAAATGTCTCCTGCTCTGGAGAGCACCTCCTCACGATAGGCCGCAAGCTCTACATCCTCATCGATGGTGGAGATGACGAGGTTTTTCCTTCCTGATGGATTTTCATCCAGATGGCTCGCCGGATCCGTCGAGGTCAGGTGTACACGCATGCCGCTGTCCGCGAGATTGTGGGCCAGTGCGGACGCGATGGTGGTCTTGCCTACGCCGCCCTTCCCCATGGTGAAGAGCACCTTCACGCCGCTTTCCCGGATCCTGTCTGCCAGGTCCTTCAGCGGCTTCAGGCTGACCGCATCGAGTGTCTCGCCGTCCCTCGTCCCCTCCTCGGAGACCAGCATGGCTCGGATGTTCCCGATGCTGTCGATGGTATACGGACGAAGGGGAAGGCTGTAGGTCTCCACTCCCCTGAGCTTCTCCGGCATGGCTTCGAGCGCCTCACGCTCCTTTCTTGCCATCTCAAGGAGCATGGCGTCGTCTCCTCTCCTCTCCATCACCATTCCGTTGATGAGGAGGATTGTGTTCGTGATGCCGAGTTCGGAAAGTTCATGACTGGCTCTGTCCGCCTCGAGGAGCGGACTCTTCTGCGCCCGGGACACGAGGACGATCCTTGTCATCGCGCCGTCTCCAAGGTGCTTCAGGGCCTTCTCGTAGGTCTTCCTGTTCTCGGAGAGTCCGGACAGCTGTCCCAGGCACGAGGCCCCTGACTTGTTGCTGTCAAGGAAGCTTGTCCAGGCTGCAGGAAGTTCCAGCATCCTCAGGGTATGTCCTGTGGGTGCCGTATCGAAAACGACATGGTCGTACACGGACAGGCTCTCCTCGTCGGCGAGGAAGCCCGCGAACTCATTGAATGCGGCGACCTCCACCGTACAGGAGCCAGAAAGCTGCTCCTCCATGTTCCGGATCAGGCTTTCGGGCAGTTTTCCCCGATAGGGACCGACCACCGCTTCCTTGTACCGCTCCGCTGACTTCAGAGGGTCCAGGTTCACTACGGTGAGACCGGGAACTTCCGGAATCTCCTTCTTCTCGAAAGAGATTCCCTGTCCAAAAATGTCCTGGAGGTTCGATGCCGGGTCCGTGCTGAGCAGGAGGACCTTCTTCCCCTCGTCCGCAAGCGTCACCGCTGTCGCCGCTGCGGAGGAAG
>DATISI010000178.1:0-4323 GCA_035581745.1 Clostridiaceae bacterium | reverse complement strand
AGCATGCCAGGAACCACATGGCTGTCGTGCTGGATGAATACGGTGGAACCGTAGGCATCGTGACCATCGAGGACCTCCTTGAGGAGATCGTCGGCGAAATCGATGACGAGTACGACAACGAGGAAGAACTGGATATGCAGGTGGTCAGGGAGAACGAGTACATCGTCTCGGGTTCCTACCGGCTCGACGAGCTGAACGAGGCCATCGGAACCAGCATCGAATCCGAAGAGTTCGACTCTGTCGGCGGTTTCATCATCGGCGTCCTGGGGACCTTCCCGGAGAACAAGGAAGAGATCAAGACCGAGGGCATCCGCTTCATCGTGGAAGAGGTGGACAAGAACCGGATCAAGAAGATCCGCGTCTTCACCTGATTCACGAATCGCCACCCGGGTCACATGGCTGGTCCATCAGGGATTCCCTGAGGATTTTTATCTCCAAATCGGTTATGATGGATGTATGGCGAAAGCTGTACATCCTTTCTTTTTCAACCGCTGCAAAACGGGTCGGATTCCATACCAAGGTATGCCTGATCCTTGTAGCGCAGAATCCGATAAGGAGAGGAATGAAGGAGGACTATGGAGAATTTGGATAGGAAAGAAAAAAACCCGGCACCGCATCTTCCTGCGGACCGGTTCTATAAGGAAGCGCTTCAAGAGGCACGCATCGCCTACGAAAAGGCGGAGGTTCCTGTAGGCTGCGTGGTCGTCCTTGGCGATGAGGTCATCGGCCGCGGACATAACCTGACGGAGACCCTGAGCGACCCCTCTGCCCATGCGGAGGTCCTCGCCATACGCGAGGCGGCGGCGCATCTTGGCACATGGCGGCTTACGGGCTGTGTCCTGTATGTGACGCTGGAGCCCTGCCTCATGTGTGCCAGCCTGATCAAGAAGTCGAGGATCAGGAAAGTCATCATCGGTGCGATTGAGCCCAACGAAGGGGCTTTTGGAAGCACCTCGAGCATCAACTACCTTCCGCCCAAGGGCGGCCACATCGAGGCGGAGTTCCTCATGGACCCTTCTTCAGAAGCGATTCTGAAAGATTTCTTCGAAAAATTGAGAGGTGCACAATGATCAGGATTTATGACCGTAGAACAGGAACGTATGAGACCGAGAAGGTCGTTGGTGAGAAATACCTGAAGTGGGTCTATGAGACGCCAGTGGGTCAGGGGCTGCTTGAAGCCGTCGTCAAACGGAAGCTTTTCAGCGCACTGTATGGCAGGCTCATGGACCGGCCGGGAAGCAGGAAGATGATTCCGGAATTCGTAAAGGAGAACGGGATCGACATGGAGGAATCCCTTCTTCCTGCGGAAGCGTTCGACTCCTTCAACGACTTCTTCACGCGGGAACTGAAGCCTGAGAAAAGGCCCTTCTCCAGGTATGCCGGCGACTTCATCAGTCCCGCGGACGGCAGGCTACTCGCCTATACCGATATCGACACCGAGAATCTCGTCCAGATCAAAGGGTTCACCTATTCCCTCAGGGAACTCGTGGGCGATATCACCCTCCTCGAGCGTTTCCAGGGCGGGATCATGATGGTCTTTCGGCTCTGCCCCCTGGATTACCACAGGTTCCACTTCCCTGACTCCGGAATCTGTTCAAAGCCACGTGAGATCAAAGGAAGCTATTATTCCGTGAATCCCATAGCGCTGGCAAGGACCCCGAGGGTCTATGTCGAGAACAAGCGGGTCTTCTCCCTCATGCGGAGCGACCATTTCGGGGATATCCTCTATGTGGAGGTCGGTGCGACCAATGTCGGCACCATCATCCAGACCTATACCCCTTCCAAGCGGTTTGAACGGGGCAGCGAAAAAGGCTACTTCAGGTTCGGAGGCTCCACGGTGATCCTCTTCATGGAAAAGGACTCCTTCTCCCTCCATGATGACATCCTCCGTGAAAGCGGGAACGGGATTGAGACCCGGGTTCGCTTCGGAGAGACCATAGGGGAGAAGAAGTCCTGAGGCAGGGTCACTGCCGGTATACGGCGAAGACGTAGTGGAGGATGTCCTTGCCCATGTAGTTCTTGTAGAAGCTCTCCTCGATCACCATGCCACTTCGTACGGCGACCTTCTGGGAAGGAAGGTTCGTGTCCCGGATGAGGGAGATGACCTTCTCCATGCCCAGCACGATACAAGCATATTCCTTCAGGGCTATGGCCACTTCGGTGGCATAGCCCTTGTTCCAGTTCTTAAGCTTGAAGAGGTACCCGATTTCCAGTTCCCGCCTTCCATTGACCTCCTGGAAGGTCAGACCTTCCTGTCCAAGGAACTCACCGGTCTCCTTGTCGATCACCGCATAGAGCGCGAGGCCGTCTTCCTCATAGCGCCTCAGCGTCGTCTCCATCCAGTTCCTCACTTCCGCATCGGAGAAGGCATGTTCATAGGCGTACATGACCTCCTCGTCCTGGAGGATCTCTTTCAGGTCGTCCAGGTCGTCCCAGGTCATCCGCCTCAGATACGTCCGTTCTGTTTCCAGTATCCTTTCCATCTCTATTCTCCTTTTTCCTCAAGGACCATCCTGTCCAGGAAAGTGTGGAGGTCCCTGTATACTTCTTCTTTATTCACCTCATTGAGGATCTCATGTCTCGAATCCTTGTAGAGCCTTACAAACAGGTCCTTCACGCCCACATCCTCAGAAAGGAGCTTCGCGAGCTTCAGGGGACCTTTTCCCATTTCGCCGACCGGGTCTTCAGTTCCGGACAGGATGAGCACCGGAAGGTCCTTCCTGATCCTCGATAGCTCCTGTTTGTCATAGGTCCTTCCCAGGTTGTTGAAGAAACTGAGGAAAAACCCGTTCGAGGGAACGAACCCACAGAACCTGTCCTCCACGTACCGGTCGACCTGGACCGCGTCTCTCGACAGCCAGTCGAACGCTGTACGGCTCGGCTTGAATTTCTTGTTGTACATGCCAAAGAACATCTCATTCAGGAGTGTTCCCGGGGAATCCGCGCCGTCCGCCCTGACCTTGTATTTCGCGAGGAGTGTTCCCGCTTTCAGGACAGCCCCATTCAGTGCCCCATTGGACCCCGACAGGACCAGGCCGTCGATAGAATCCGGGAAGAGCTCAGCATAGCGTATGGCCGCGAAAGAACCCATGGAGTGGCCGAGAAGCATCCGCTTCACGTCGGGAAACGCCCGTGCAGCCTTCCTGTTTAGGAGCTCCATATCCTTCACGATTTCATGGAAGGTATCCGAGGAATCATCAACTCCAAGACTTTCTTCGGAAGTCAGTCCGTGTGCCCTGTGGTCTGCGGCATATACCGCATACCCATTTCCGGTCATATAGCGTGCCATGTCCTCATACCGCTTTCCATGTTCTGCGAGTCCGTGGCTGACCAGAAGCACCCCTTTCACGGGTTCCTCGGGCATCCACTCATGGACGATAATTTTCTTGTTCTGTTCCGACAGCAGGAAATCCTCCTGATACCTCATTTTTCATCAATCCTTTCCTTGCCTTTTTCACTAAGTGCCCATGACCTGGTCATCGATTTGATCTTGTCGACATGCCTGATTCTCAGTGCCGACCAGTCCTCATCTATCGCGACCTGCGTCACGCCTTCGAAGCCATAAGCGCCGAAAGGATTCAGGATGTTGTCCCTGGACAGTTCCGTCCTGTACTTTTTTGATGACTTCTTGGGATAACAGATCCAGAGGATTCCATCCTCCTCCAGGGCATCCACCACACTGCCCGCATTCTTCTGGACATCCTCATGGCTTAAGGCGAAGAGCATGATGAACCCGTAGGGTCCCTTCCCGATTTTCTCTTCAATCGCCGTCCCTTCCGGAAGTTCCTTGGCATATGCCCTGACCGCATCCGGGAGATTAAGGAGAAGGACCTCCTTCTGGTCCGTGAATCTCAGTTTCTTGAATATTTCCGACATCTCAACCGCCGCCCTTCATTTTCATAACCTGCATCACGCCATAACCTGTATCACGCTATTCCTACAGCTGTGCATCCCCTCCAGTCCCAAATCCAACTGTAGGATCTGCTGCTTCTGCGGGACCTGGTTCCTCTTGCTGTCACTTCTCTTTCTATTATAGGATATTCCGGGATATCTCCGATGAATATGAACATCGATTTAACAATCTGGAGGCCATTCTCCCCTTCTTTCGGCAGTCCCTCAACCCTCTCCGAGGTTCACAGTTCTTTTTCCAGGTCAAATTCCAGCTGGATGTCGAAAGGCTCTCTGGCGAGCAGGACAGGATTGATCTCCTTTGCGTCAACGCAGCCGACAGATTCGTAGAACCTCTGGGTCTCTTCTGAGGAGTGCGAGGAGATGTAGAGTTTCCCTGCCCCCATCCGCCTCGCTTCCTCGCAGCAAATCCTG
>DATISI010000177.1:0-7462 GCA_035581745.1 Clostridiaceae bacterium | reverse complement strand
TCTTTTCCTTTCATTTGAATCAAGGAATCTCTTCCTCATTCTTATGTTCTGTGGTGTGATTTCCACAAGTTCATCATCAGCGACGAACTCCAGGCAGGATTCCAGTGTCATTTCCTTCGGGGTGATCAGCTTGAGGGCTTCATCTGTACCAGAAGAACGGGTATTGGAAAGCTGCTTCTTTTTGCAGACATTGACTTCGATATCCTCGGAACGTGAACATTCCCCTGCGATCATCCCTGAATAGACAGGTGTTCCCGCTGTGATGAAGAGACTTCCTCTCTCCTGGGCGTTGAACAGACCATAGGTGATGGCGACTCCGGATTCGAAGACCACGAGACTGCCTCTTGAACGTCCTGGGATCTCTCCCTTGAACTTCTCATAACCATGGAAAACATGATTCATTATACCATTTCCTTTGGTATCCGTCATGAACTCATTTCTGAATCCGATGAGGCCACGGGCTGGTATGACGAACTCGAGCCTGGTATAACCGTTGACTGCTGATGTCATGTTGACCATTTCGGCCTTTCTTGGTCCGAGCTTCTCCATGACTGCGCCCATGAAGGCTTCAGGCACGTCGATTGTCAGGTACTCGATTGGCTCAAGCTTCTTGCCATTCTCTTCCTTCATGATGACGGTAGGCTTGGATACCTGCATCTCGTAGCCTTCCCTTCTCATCGTCTCGATGAGGATGGAAAGATGGAGTTCTCCTCGTCCGGATACCTCGAAGGAGTCCGGGCTAAGCTCTTCGACCTTCAGGGAGACGTTCGTCTCAAGTTCCTTGATCAGTCTGTCCCTAAGATGTCTTGAGGTGACAAAGGTTCCTTCCCTTCCCGCGAAAGGTGAATCGTTGACCTTGAAGTTCATGGAGATGGTCGGCTCGTCGATATGGACGAAATCCAGACCCTCAGGGAACTTGACATCCGTCACGGTGTCTCCGATGGAGACATCTCCGAGTCCGGATAGCGCAACGATGTCTCCGAGGGAGGCTTCTTCCGCTTCGACCCTCTTCAGACCATCATAAAGGTACAGGCTGGAGATGGTGTTCTTGCTGAACTCCCCATTCTTCTTGACGATGGCGATCGCCTGGTTACGTTTCGCAACGCCCCTGATGATCTTGCCGATTGCGATCTTGCCCACGTACTCATTGGAGTCGAGGGTGGTGACCAGCATCTGGAGCGGTCCATCGATATCTCCTGTAGGCGGCTTGACGAATTCCAGGATCTCTTCGAAGAGAGGGATCATGTTCGTCATCTCGTCTTCAATATTGTGCGCGGCATAGCCATCTCTGGCTGATGCGTAAAGGATCGGGAAATCACACTGGGCATCCGATGCGCCTAGTTCTACGAAGAGGTCGAATACCTCGTCGATGACCTCATCCGGCCTTGCATCCTTCCTGTCGATCTTGTTGATGACCACGATAGGGTTCAGTCCCAGCTCGAGGGCCTTCTTCAGAACGAACTTTGTCTGCGGCATGGCGCCTTCATAGGCATCCACGACAAGCAGTACGGAGTCAACCATCATAAGTACGCGTTCCACCTCTCCACCAAAGTCAGCATGCCCAGGCGTATCGACGATATTGATCCTGTGGTTCTTGTAATGTATCGAGGTGTTCTTGGAAAGGATGGTGATCCCTCGTTCTTTCTCAATATCGTTAGAGTCCATTACCCTTTCCTCTAACTTCTCATTCGCCCTGAAAGTATTTGACTGTCTCAGCATGGCGTCTACCAGTGTGGTCTTACCGTGGTCAACATGAGCGATTATCGCTATGTTTCTAACGTCTTCTCTTATAAACATGTTTTTCCTCCATTTTTTGTATAGGTTGATGCAAGGTTTTGTGCGCAGGATATTTATAAATAACACCCTGTAATCCTTTGCATAAAAATTGGATACCAGAGGTATCCAATTTGAATTATTGGCCTGATCCGATGATATCCACTCCGACAGCATCGGTGATGATCTTCATGATGTCTTCAAAAAGTATTGAAAATCTAACCTCTGACTGTAGGTATTCATTGATATCCGGATTCATCTGAATGATCGATGCGAAATTCTGCATCTTCTCGTTTGTCTCATCCGAAACTTTTCCTGTTTCTATGGATTCAGAATAAGCGGCCATCTGAATTTTTCTGAAATCCTCGAGCATGTTCTGTTTTTCTACGTTGTTCTCGATCTTCTTCGCAGCATTCCGGAAAGCCACCACATCTTCATGGTCTTTCAATACGGCTGCGAACTCGTGGACTTTATCATAAATATTCATCCTGCACTCCTTTTCCTTATATTTCCATAATGATCGGAAGGATCATCGGTTTTCTCTTTGTCTTCTCCCAGAGGTAGTTCCTCAGGGCATCCTTGATCATGGTCTTCAGGATGTTCCAGTCGCTGATCTTCTTGTTCTCACAGTCTGTCAGGACTTCTCTCACGACAAGTCTCGCATTCTCCATGAGGGTTTCCGCTTCCTTCACATACACGAAGCCACGGGAGATGATATCTGGTCCAGTGATGACAAGTCCACTCTCTTTCTCCATGGTCACGACAATCGTGATGATTCCATCTTCTGAAAGGTGTTTCCTGTCCCTCAGGACGATCTTGCCCACGTCTCCGACCCCAAGGCCGTCCACGAAAATCTGTCCGGAAACCACGGTCCCATTCTTTCTGATCCCATCCCTGAAGATTTCGATGATATCTCCATTCTCTGGAAGGATGATGCTGTTAGGGTCCTGGCCCATGGATATGGCAAGGTCTGAATGAATCTGCAGATGCCTGACTTCTCCGTGTACGGGAATGAAGTGCTTTGGCTTCGTCAGGGAGTGGATCAGCTTGATCTCCTCGGCGCAGGCATGTCCGGAGACATGGATGTCCGCCATGGATTCATAGATGACCTCGGCACCCAGCTTGTAGAGCTGGTTGATCGTGTTGAATATCGGCTTCTCATTCCCCGGAATCGGTGATGAGGAGTAGACGACCGTGTCTCCACGCCTGATCTGGATCTTCCTGTGCATGGAGGATGCCATCCTTGACAGCGCCGCCATAGGTTCTCCCTGGCTACCTGTCGTGATGATCAGGACCTGGTTGTCGGGATACTTGTTGACGTCATCGATGGAAATCATCGATTTCTCGTCGAGATGCATGTATCCAAGCTCCGCTGCCAAAGGGATCAGGTTCTCCATGGATCGTCCGGTGACCGCGATTTTTCTACCTTCTGCGATTCCGGCTTCCATGATCTGCTGGAGCCTGTAGGTGTTGGATGCGAAAGTGGCTACAATCATCCTGCCCTTGATACCATGGAAAATCTTCTTGAAAGCTTCTCCAACGGTACGCTCCGACAGGGTGTACCCAGGTCTTTCCACGTTGGTGCTGTCTGCAAGAAGGGCGATGACGCCACGCTTGCCAAGCTCAGCGAACCGTGGAAGGTCGATGACGCCTCCATCCACTGGTGTATAGTCGATTTTGAAGTCACCGGTGAACACCACTGCGCCAAGCGGGGTATGGATCGCGATCGAACAGGCATCGGCAATGGAATGGTTGACCTTGATGAATTCCACCGAGATCTTATCCAGCTTGATGATATCTGTCGGTTTCACGACGTGCAGTTCTGTCGTATCAAGCAGCCTGTGCTCCTTGAGTTTGAGCTTGATGATTCCAAGCGTCATCTGGGTTCCGTAGATCGGCAGATTGACCTGCTTCAGGATATATGGAATCGCGCCCTGATGGTCCTCATGACCATGTGTGACGAATATCCCCTTGATCCTGTCCTTGTTCTTGATCAGATAAGTCACATCGGGGATGACCACGTCAACACCGAGCATCTCATCGTCAGGGAATTTGAGTCCACAGTCGATGACGATGATCTCGTCCTTGTATTCCACGACTGACATGTTCTTTCCAATCTCGTTCATTCCGCCAAGAGGTATGATTCTGATCTTGTCTTTTTCTTTTTTCATTGATTAATTTTCCTCCTTGAGTTTTTCCTCTTTAGCGCACTCTTCACAAATACCGTAAAACTTTAGGCTATGGTCCTTGATGATGAAATTATATTTCTGCTCGATCTCATTCTCCAGGGGTTCCAAAAGATCCCCCACGAATTCGAACACTCTTGAGCACTTCATACAGATCAGATGGTGGTGTGTATGGTTCTCTTCCACCCTTGTGAGTTCGTACCTGGCACTTCCGTCCTCCAGGTCCAGTCTTGACACCAGGCCGAGCTCAGTCATGAGCATGACCGTCCTGTATACTGTGGCAAGGCCGATTTCAGGCCTTTTCACCTTTACAAGCGCGAAAATTTCCTCAACGGTCAGATGGTGGCCCATGCTGGATATGATTGTATCCACGATGGCCTGCCTCTGTGGCGTGAGTTTGTATCCGCTCTTGCGTAAAAGGTCGGTGACTCTCCTGATATCTTCGTTGGTCAATTTAATCTGCATCTTTAGTTCAGTTCCTCATCATCGAATATCATGCTATAGGCTTCTTCGATCATGGCAATTTCCACGTCGTCTTCCACTGACTGGAAAAATTCATTCCCGTCCTCATCATATTCAACTCGGAGAGCAGTAAATACCGGCTCTTCATCTTCGCCTACTGGAGATACTATATAATATTCGACGTCCTCAATTTCAAGTCTTGTCACTACTTCAACTTCGACTTCATTTCCTTCGTCGTCTGTCAATAAGATGATATCCGTCATATCTTCCATGTTTTCACCTCTTTGTTTATTTTGCGCTGTATATTTTATCTAAATATCCTTGAAGTATATAGGTCGCTGCAATCTTGTCAACCAGGGACTTCCTCTTTTTCCGCGAAAAATCCGCTTCAAGCATGATCCGGTTCGCGGCCATGGTTGTCAGTCTCTCGTCCCAGTAGATGACTTTTAGATTGAACTTCTCTTCCAACTGTCTGCCAAATTCCATCGACAATTCTGCCTGCGGCCCAATGGAGCCGTTCATATTCTTGGGCAGGCCCACTATTACCTCTTTTACCACATATTCCTTAAAAATTGCTTCAAGTTCAATGAAGTCGTGGTCAAGTGATTTCCTTCTGATCGTGGTGATTCCTTGTGCTGTAAAGCCCAGAGGATCGCTCACGGCCACGCCGATGGTCCTTGTTCCGACATCGAGTCCTATATATCTCATCAATAAATTAAATCCTTCCTCTTAAAAAGGGATACCTGCAGGTATCCCTCCTATTATTTGATATTCAAATAGGATTTAAGAACCTCTTCCAGGATTTCATCCCGTTCGAGTTTTCTTACCAGAGCCCTTGCACCGTTATAATTGGTTATGTATGTCGGATCTCCCGAAATAATGTAGCCAACCAGCTGGTTCACCGGGTTATAACCCTTTTCTTTCAAGGCATTGTATACCTCTTCCAAGATACTTTTGGTCAAGTCTTTCTTGTCTCTATCGAAATCAAACTGCATGGTATTGTCTTTATTATTCGCCATAATCTCCCTGCCTAAAGCAGTTACACCCCCCTATTAATACTCTTCTAAACTATATTATAGGTTATTTCATAGCAAATGTATAGCAAATATGGGTTTTAATTCATTACCGTTTCAATAAGATTGTTAACGATGTGTAACGCTTCGGGTGTTTTTTCCGGGTTCTTCCCGCCTGCCTGAGCCATGTCAGGTCTTCCTCCGCCGCCGCCGCCAGCGATTTTCGCCATTTCCTTGATGATGTTCCCGGCATTCACGCCACGCTTCACCAGGTCTTTGGAGACCATGACGGAGAAGTTGACCTTCCCTTCGCCACGCTGTGCCAGGGCGACCACACCGGATTCCAGCCTGTCCAGGATCTTCTCGGTCAGGTCACGGAGTCCCGCAGGATCCATGTCCTTCACTTCACCTCTCACGAGGCTGATTCCTGCGACATCCTCTTTAAGGGCAAGAAGCTCTTCCAGGGATCCCTTGCTGAGCGATTTCTTCAGCTCATCGATTTCCCTGTTCTTCGACTTCAGTTCCATGAGGTTCGCATTCACCTTCTGGAGGATGTCCTTGTCGCTTGACCTCAGGGCCTCAGCAATCCTGTGGAGGAGGTCTTCGTGTGCTTCTGCGAGTCTGAAGGAGTTCATACCAGTGACGGCTTCTATCCTTCTCACGCCAGACGCGATTCCCGCTTCGGACACGATCCTGAACATCCCGATCTCCCCAGTGTTCCTGACATGGGTTCCCCCACAGAGTTCCTTGGAGAAGTCTCCTACGGAGAGCACCCTGACTTCGTTTCCGTATTTCTCGTCGAACAGGGCCATGGCTCCGCTCTTTCTCGCCTCGGAGACGGACATGACATCTGTCCTCACGGGCTCCACTTTCAGGATCTCCTCGTTGACAATCTCCTCGATCCTTCGGATCTCATCTTTTGTCACAGCCTGGAAATGGTTGAAGTCGAATCTCAGCCTGTCATCAAGGACAATGGATCCCGCCTGGTTGACGTGTTCGCCAAGGACGAGTTTCAGGGCCTTGTGAAGGAGATGGGTCGCGGTATGGTTCCTCTGGATCGCTTTCCGTCTTCTTTCCTCCACGTGGAATTCCGCCTCACCACGAGACATGTCCCCATCGGTCACCTTCACGAGGTGTACGGTGTTCCCGCTCTGGCTCTTCTTCGTGTCGAGGACTTCAGCGCTGAAACCTTTACCTGTGATGGTTCCGGTGTCGCCCACCTGACCACCCATCTCGGGGTAGAATGGTGTCTTGTTCGCGACGAGGTAGCCCTTCTCTCCGGCATGGAGAACCTCGACTTCCTCTTCCTCATTCGCAAGTGCAAGGATTTCTGCTGGGGCATCCAGCACGGCATAGCCCAGGAATTCTGTCTCGAAATGTTCGCTGATCAGGTCGATTCCGTTGGCGCTCGATCCCATGTAGCTGCTCTGTCCTCTTGCACTACGTGCACGGACCCTCTGCATCTGCATCTCTGTCTTGAACGCCTCCAGGTCCACTTCCATCTCCCTCTCCTCCAGGATCTCCTCTGTGAGTTCCAGGGGGAAGCCATAGGTGTCATAAAGTTTGAAAGCGTGAGCTCCGCTGAATGTCTTTCCTGCGGTCTCCTCGATATAGCCCATAAGGACTTCCATCCCCTGGTCGATGGTCTCAGAGAATTTCTTCTCCTCAAGGTCCACGATCTTGTTGATGTAGACGACCTTGTCTTCAAGTTCAGGATAAGCCGCCTTGTAGCTGTCGATGACGCCGTCGATGATCCTGTTCAGGAACACTTCCTTGACGCCGAGCACCCTTCCGTGTCTTGCCGCTCTTCTTAAAAGCCTTCTCAGGACATATCCTCTTCCTTCATTCGACGGGAGTACCCCGTCTCCGATAAGGAAGGCCACGCTCTTCGCATGGTCTGCTATGATCCTCATGCTGATGTCTGCAGTCTCGTCCTGTCCATAGGTTTTCCCAGTGACTTCCTCGACCTTGCTGATGATGTTCCTCAGGATGTCAATGTCGAAGATCGACTTCACGCCCTGCATGATG
>DATISI010000176.1:0-3140 GCA_035581745.1 Clostridiaceae bacterium | reverse complement strand
GACATCGGACACATAAGAAAGCGGAATAGCCTACAACCCAGAATATACCCTGACACGCAGGCCTGCAGTTTCAGCCGCTTCGTGACAGGGTATATTTTATTCATGGATTACCTGCACCATGAATCCTGATGCCGGGCATGGGAAATGGGGGTTGGCCTGACGCATGCCGGATATTCCTGGGGGCCAATTGGCGGGAATCTGACCAGAAATCAGGGAGAATATGTTAGAATGGATGGAGTGGTACCACGGGAACGCTGTGGTCCAGAAGTAGAACCGCAAAAGCCAGCACAGAATTCAATAGATAAACACACAACGACAGGAGGACATCATATGATCAAGATCGGATGCCATCTCTCCTCAGCCAAAGGCTTCAAAGCCATGGGTGAGGATGCAATGAAGATTGGAGCGAACACCTTCCAGTTCTTCACAAGGAACCCCCGGGGAAGCCGGGCAAAGGACATCAATCCGGAGGACGCCCTGGCGCTGAGGAAGCTCATGGTGGAGAACGGATTCCATACCATCCTCGCACACGCCCCGTACACCCTGAATCCCTGCGGATCCGATGAGAAAGAGAGGGAGTTCGCTCACATGATCATGGCGGATGACCTGCAGCGGATGGAGCATGTCCCGAACAGCTACTACAATTTCCATCCCGGATGCCATATGGGACAGGGAGCGGAGCACGGCACGAAGCTCGTTGCGGACCTCCTGAACACGATCTTGACCCCGGAGGGGACCACGACGGTTCTCCTGGAGACCATGGCCGGTAAAGGTACTGAGGTTGGGAAATCCTTCGAGGAGCTGAAGGCCATCCTTGATGGTGTCATCCTGAAGGAGAAGGTCGGCGTCTGTCTGGACACCTGCCATGTCTATGACGCGGGCTATGACATCGTGAATGACCTGGATAGGGTGATCGAGGACTTCGACCGGATCATAGGTCTGGACAGGCTCCTCGCCATTCATATCAATGACAGCAAGAATCCTTTCGAGAGCCATAAGGACCGCCATGAGAAGATCGGAGAAGGCACACTGGGCCTGGATGCCCTTTCACGGGTGATCAACCATCCAAAGCTGCGACATCTCCCGTTCTTCCTGGAGACACCCAATGAACTCGAAGGACATGCTGAGGAAATCGCCGTGCTGAAAGCGGCATACATCGTCTGAGACCGGAACGTGAATGGGACGAGACCGATGGAGAAGAATGTACCGTCAATGACCGGATCACGGAATGGAAATGATGGAATGAAAAGGAGAATTGAATGAGAAAATATCTAAGCCTCATCCTGGCACTCAGCATGGTGATGGTCTTCACCGCCTGTGGGAAGGAAGAAGACCCCCTCGAATCTTTCAGGGACTACAAGACGGCCTTCGCAGCCCTCGACTATGACGGGATGTATGAGAACCTCTCGACAAAGAGTAAAGAAGCGATGACCAGGGAAGCGTTCATCCAGACCTTTGGGACCGTCTATCAGGAGCTTTTCGTGGAATCCGGGACACTCCAGGAAAAACTGGATGAGACGGAAATGAACAACAAGACGCGGGAAGCCGATACTGCGGCAATCCCGGTGACCCTGACCCTGGATACCGTATTCGGCGAAAAGGCTTACAGCTTCGACCTTACCCTCGTCAGGGAGATTGAGGGAGGCGAAAAAAAGGGACAGTTCCGTGTGGACTTCACGCCAAAGTTGATACTTGAGAATTTCGAACCGGGTGACAAGGTCAGGGTGACCAGTGTCGCGCCTGAGAGAGGCCGGATCCTCGACAGGAATGGAAAGGAACTTGCCGGGCCCGGGGAAGCCGTCCTTGTGGGCATCGTTCCCGGAAGACTTGGCGCGATGAAGGAAGAAATCGTGAAGGACCTTTCTGAAGCCCTTGGAATTTCAGTAGAATACATCAATGGAAGGCTCTCCCTGTCCTGGGTCAAGGATGACACTTTCGTCGACCTGAAGAAGATCCCCAAGGAGCAGCAGAGGATCATCGAGACGATCAACGCGAAGAATCCAGGGGCCACTTTCCGTGTGGTGAAAGAACGCTTCTATCCCTACAGGGAAGCTGCGGCACCGCTCACCGGATACCTTGGGGCAGTCAACGAGGAGGAGCTCAAGGTCCTCAAACCGCTTGGGTTCAACGAGAACACCAGGGTGGGACGTGTCGGCCTCGAGAAACAGTTCGAGGAACAGCTGAGAGGGGCTTATGGTCGGAAGGTCAATCTGGTCAGCACCAGCGGACAGTTGAAAGAGACCCTGTTCGAGGAACCCGTGGCGAACGGGACGGATGTGACGCTGACCATCGATATCGACAAACAGGCCGCACTCTATGAAAGCTTAAAAGGCGAGAAGGGAACCGCTTCCGTCATGGACTATGTGACAGGAGAACTCCATGCCATGGTCAGTTCACCGTCCTACGATCCCAACCGTTTCATCCTTGGGATGACTCAGGACGAGTACAACGCGCTGACCTCGGATCCTGCGAACCCACTTCTTAACCGTGCGGCGAAGGTCTATCCTCCAGGATCGGTGATCAAACCGGTCACCACGGCCATCGCGCTGGAGAAGATCAATTTCGATGAATCCTTCTCCATCATGGTCACCGGAAAGGACTGGCAGAAAGATGCCTCCTGGGGCGGTTATTTCGTGACGAGGGTCACGGATCCCGGGGTTCCCGTGGACCTCGAGAAAGCCTTCATCTATTCAGACAACATCTATTTCGCACAGATGGCCCTTCAGATCGGCGCGGAACGTTTCCTCCAGGGGGCTGCGGACTTCGGGATCGGGAAACCGCTCACGCTTGGAATCCCCATGGAGACCTCCCAGCTTGCTGGTGGGAATGTCATCACCAAGGAGGTCCTTCTTGCGGACACCGGTTACGGTCAGGGTGAGGTGCTGATGAATATCGTGAACCTCACCAAGGCATACTCGGTCATCGCGAACAAGGGACGTATCACCGAGCCTGTCCTGGTCCGTGGAGAAGCGGCCAGGGAAGGGCTGGTCCTGATCTCGGAAGAATCTGCTGCCCAGATTCTCGGCTACATGCGTAAGGTCATCGAAGACCCGGATGGAACTGGCGCGGATGGATATATCTCTGGCAGGAATCTCGCCGGAAAGACAGGAACTGCTGAAATCAACACCGCTGAAGCGGGA
>DATISI010000175.1:0-11010 GCA_035581745.1 Clostridiaceae bacterium | reverse complement strand
ATATGTCCCCTTTAGCTGCCAATCATCGTATAACTTGTTATCGTTTATACCTTAGCAGTCACTTATATTTACTTGCTACAAATTTATTCCCTATTCTATACTGTTATTTTTGAATTGTCAAAAGAATATATTTTGAACGCGTGATACTTCAAAACAGTTTCCATCAAATCCGGTACAGGTGAAATCCTTCCGCATCCCTTGCAAATGAAGGGTTAACGCCATCTTTTCGATCCCCGTTATTTTCGCCAGAAAATTTATTTCAAGAGCGGTGTCCAGGAGACTCAGGTCCTGGAGTCTATAGCCCAGGCTTTCCGGGAATTCCGCAAGGAAATCTGAAACCGTTTCCCCTGAACTGAGCATGGGAAGCGCCCCCATCTGAATGAGGAGATTGCACCCTCTGGATGTCGCCATGCGGATATCCCCCGGAACCGCATAGACCTTCCTGTTCCATTCCTCGCCATAGGATGCGGTGTGCAGGGATCCGCTCTTCTCCTTCGCCTCCACCACCACGATGAACCCTGAAAGCGCGGCGATGATCCGGTTCCTCATGGGGAATGTCCAACGCTTCGGACGGAATCCCAAAGGATATTCGCTCAGGATAAGACCTTTTTCAGCGATTTCCCTGAAGAGTTCCCCATTCTCGGGAGGGAAGGTGACATCCAGTCCGCATCCGAGGACACAGATGGTTTTCCCTTCATTATATATAGCTTCCGTGTGGCTGACGGAATCGATTCCCCTGGCCCCTCCGCTCACGATGACCGCACCCGCCTTCACCGCTTCCCTGGACAAGGACTTCGCGACATGTTCCCCATACGCGGTATGGTCCCTCGAGCCCACCATGGCGAGGCATGGCCGTTTCAGGAGGGAAATATCCCCGCGATAATGAAGCAGAAGCGGCGGTGTCCCCATTTCATACAGGCTGTCCGGGTACGCCTCATCCCCGATGAGGAGGAATCTGGACCTGTTCCGCCTCATCCTTTCCCGCGAGGCGTCGATATCCGGCAGGGATGCTTTCATCCTGCCAAGGTCTGGCGAATCCAGAAGGATCCTCATCTTTTCGAGGTAGGGCAGACCAGAGAAGGCGAGCGCAAGCCTGCATGCCCTGTCCACGGAAGCGAAATAAACCTTATCCATATCAAAAACCTCCCCAGCATAATCCTTACCATTATGTCCAGGGGAGGTTTTCTAAAACATATTCTCTTCTGGATCCTATTCCCGACCGGAAAGGATATTCGTGAGGAAGCTCATCCTGTGGACAGGTGTCGCGCCATGCAGTCTCAGGGCATCGATATGCTCCTGGCTTCCATAGCCGACGTTGCCCTCAAACCCATAGCCGGGATAGAATTTTGCAAGGTTCTCCATGAGCCTGTCCCGGTGCACCTTCGCGATGATGGAGGCACAGGCGATCGCGGCGCTCCTGGTGTCACCCTTGATGACGGCGATGTTCCTGCCCCGGTAGTACTTCACCTGATAGCCATCGGAAAGGACGACCTCTGGGGTCACGGTGAGCTGCCTCAGGGATCCCCTGAAAACCTCATGGTTGCAGTAGGAGATGCCCAGCCTGTCGATATCGAGGTTGCTCATCTCATAGATGGCGAAGGACAGCGCCTTCTCCCTGATGATGAGATCGAGCTCCTCCCTCTTCTTCCTTGAAAGCTTTTTCGAGTCGTTGATCCCCAGGATCAGGTCAGACAGGTCCGTGTCCGGGTCCAGAACGACAGCAGCAGCGACGATAGGTCCTGCCAGCGGTCCCCTTCCGACCTCATCGACACCGGCGACCATACGGCCATAGGATTTGTCGAAGTCATAGAAGCCTTTCACGCGCTCGATTTCATTCTTCAGCTTCTGGTCCTCTTTCTCGATATAGTCTGCAAGGGAGCGTACCGAGGCACGCTTGTCACTTCTCAGGATCTCGAGATAGGCTTCCTTCTGAGGGAGGATCTCCACGATGCTTCCCTTCACATAGTCCGAAATGTCTTTTGTCTTGAGCAGGAGAAGGGCCTTAACCATCGTTCTCCTCCGGCCACTCCAGGGAGATCTTCCCCAGCTTGCTTCCCCTGAATTCATCAAGGAGCATCACGGCCACGCGCTCGTAGTCGATCTCCCCCTTGCCCAGGATGCTGCCCCGCTTCTTCGCGATGTTCTCGAGGTTCGTCAGCGGGTCATCGCTGAACTCTTCGAGCTTGTAACGTTCGATGAGGCGCTTGCTGTAGTACTTCGACAGCCTTTCCACAAGACGCAGTGCGAGGGTCTCGATGTCCATGACCTCATCCTTGATCGCTCCGGTGAAGGCGAGGTTCATCGAGGTCTCTTCGTCCTCGAATTTCGGCCACAGGATACCCGGTGTATCCAGGAGCTCGATGCCATCCTTTGTCTTGATCCACTGCTTGTTCTTGGTGACACCAGGCTTGTCCCCCACCTTCGCGATGTTGTTCTTCGCCATCTTGTTGATGAAGGAGCTCTTGCCGACGTTCGGAATGCCCACGACCATCACACGGATGGTATAGCTCACGATTCCTCTCGCCCTTCCACGTTCCAGTTTCTCTTTCAGAAGCTCAAGCAGGGCCGGTTTGATATTGTTCAGTCCCTGACCGGTGACGGAATTCACCTCGAGGACCTGTGTCGTCTCGTTCTCGAGCAGTTTCTTCCATCTCCTTGTGACGGCACTCTCTGCGAGGTCTGCCTTGTTGAGGAGGATGAGTCTTGGTTTGTTCTGGATGATCTTGTCCACCTGCGGATTCTTCGATGACCTCACAATCCTCGCATCCCTGATTTCGATGACAGCGTCGACAAGCTTGAGATTCTCTTCGATTTCCCTTCTTGTCTTCACCATATGTCCCGGGAACCAGTTAATCGCCATATCAGTCACTTCCTTTCTTCGCCTTACTTGGCTTCTTCGTGTATTTTCCTTATATTATAGCGCATCTCCAGACCTTTGGTAAGCGTCAGGGTTCCCAGGGGATCCTTCTCACCGCCGATCTTTTCCAGGAGGATTCTTCCCTCCTGAGCTGAGGACTCTGGATGTCGCCGATTGCTATCCCAGAAATAAAAAAGAGACCTAAGTCCCTCTTTTATTGCAATTATTTTGCTTCCTTAACCTTTGCAGCCTTACCTACCCTGTCTCTAAGGTAGAATAACTTCGCTCTTCTTACTTTACCCTTTCTGATAACTTCAACCTTCTCTACAGATGGTGCGTTAACTGGGAAAGTCTTCTCTACACCTACGCCGTAAGCAAGTCTTCTTACTGTGAAGTTCTCTCTTGCTCCTCCGTTCTGGATCTTGATGACGGTACCTTCGAAGATCTGTACTCTTTCTCTCGTACCTTCCTTGATCCTTACGTGAACCTTAACGGTGTCTCCAACGTTGAAGGTTGGCAGTGCAGTCTCTCTTAACTGCTCAGCTTCAATAGCTCTGATTAAATCGTTCATGTGCATTCCCTCCTAATGATTAATTGACGTTCTTAAGAAATTCATCCCAGAGGACCGCCCGTACTAGCACAAACTATATTCTAACACATTATTGTCAACAGTTACAATATAATTCTCTATAAATTGTCATCTTCCTCGAATTTCTTCAGGATCTTCCGGTCCTCCTTGGTGAGGACATGGCGCCTGTAGAGGTCTGGTCTTTTCTCCCTCGTCTCCTTCAGCATCATGTAGCGCCTCCAGATCCGGATCTTCTCATGATGACCGGAAAGAAGGATCTCAGGGACCTTCATGCCCTGGAAGGTCTCAGGCCGGGTATAGTGGGGATATTCCAGGAGATTCTCCGAAAAGGACTCGATGAGGGAGGAATCCTCCTTACCGAGCACATCGGGGAGCAGTCTCAGGATACTGTCGATGATGGGGATCGCCGCCATTTCACCGCCTGTCAGGATGAAGTCACCCAGAGAGACCTCCATGTCGATCTTTGTATGGATCCGTTCGTCGATGCCTTCATAATGTCCGCAGAGGAAGATGAGTCCCTCTTCTTTCGAGAGTTCCTCCGCCATCCTCTGGTCGAACACCTTTCCTTTAGGCCCAAGAAAGATGACCTTTCCAGGATTCTCCTTCTTCAGGTGGTCGATGGCATCGAAAATTGGCTGAGGCGTCATCACCATACCCGATCCGCCTCCATAGGGGGAATCGTCCACACTCTTGTGGCGGTCAGCCGTGAAGTCACGGATGTTCAGCGCATGGATCGTGAAGATCCCTTTCTCCTTCGCCCGTCCGATGATGCTCTTGTTGAAGATGTCGAACATGTCCGGGAACAGCGTGAGGATATCAATCCTCATAGGACCACTCCCTTACAGGAACGATGACGATTTTCCCTTCTTCGATATCGACTACCTGGACAATCGTCTTCAGCGCAGGGATAAGGAGCTCTTTGGGTTCCCTGATCCAGTAGACATCATTCGACCCCGTGGAGATGACCTCATAGACAGGACCCAGGTCCTTGCCTTCCGTGTCGTACACGCGGCAGCCTTTGAGGTCCTCGACGAAGTAGGCATCCTTCTCCAGCTTCACGGCGTGTTCCCGTTTCACCTCGATGGTCTTGCCCCTCAGCGTCTCTGCAGCCTCGACGGAATCGAAGCCACGGATCTTCAGGATGACCCTGTCCGGCAGCAGCTTCACTTCCTCGATCCTGTACGGCTTCTCCTCGATGAGGATCTCCTTCAGGGACTGGAACCGTTCCAGGTCGTCGGTCAGCGGATATACCTTGACTTCACCCTTCACCCCGTGCGGTTTCGTGATCTCACCAATAGTCATGTTCTTCTTCATTTCTACCTCCTGAAAAAGCCTACTTAAATCAATAAGTAGGCTTCAGCTTGTGGCCGGTCCTTAAAGGATCTCGACCTGTACTTTCTTGTTTTCTTTCATGGAAGCCGCTTTGACAACGGTCCTGATGGCTTTCGCGATCCTGCCCTGTTTGCCGATGACCTTGCCCATATCTGTTTCAGCCACTCTCAGCTCAAGAACGATATCGCCGTCTTTTTCGACTTCGGTCACAGAGACCTGATCGGGGAATTCTACAAGTTCCTTAGCGATGAATTCAACTAAATCTTTCATCATCAAACCCTCCGGTTTACTTCTTTATTCCTGCCTTGTCAAATAACCTTGCTACGACTTCTGTAGGCTGCGCGCCCTTGTTCAGCCATGCTACTGCCTTTTCCTCGTCGATCTTCACTGTTGAAGGCTCTGTACGCGGGTTGTAGTATCCAAGCTCCTCTATGAACTTACCATCCCTAGGGCTCTTTGAATCAGCTACAATCAGTCTGTAGAACGGTGCTTTCTTTGATCCCATTCTTCTTAATCTTATCTTTACTGCCAATATATTCACCTCCGAAATTATTAGGGTCAGAATGGCATTTTGCCAAACATCCCTTTCTTTTGGTTCTTTTGCATCGAACCCATCTGTTTCATCATTTTCTTCATTCCGTCAAAGCCCTTGAGGAGCTTGTTGACGTCCTGGATCGTTGTCCCTGATCCCTTGGCGATCCGCTTCTTCCTGGAAGGGTTCTCCAAAAGCTTCGGGTTCTTTCTTTCCTTGAGTGTCATGGAGTGGATGATGGATTCTGTCTTCGCCATCTCCTTCTCTCCCTGACTGAGGTCTACGCCTTTCATCTCGCTCGAGTTCATTCCCGGGATCATCTCAAGAAGTTTGTTGATCGGGCCCAGCTTTTTCATCTGTTCCATCGCATTCAGATAATCCTCGAAATTGAATTCCTTGGTCATCATGCGCGAACCCAGTTCCTTGGCATCCTTCTCATCGATGGCGCCCTGGGCTTTTTCAATCAGCGAGAGGACATCCCCCATTCCGAGGATTCTGCCCGCCATCCTTTCAGGATGGAAGACTTCGATGTCACTCATCTTCTCTCCGACACCGGAGAACTTTATCGGCTTGCCTGTGACTTCCCTGATGGAAAGTGCGGCTCCACCCCTTGTGTCGCCGTCAAGCTTGGTCAGGATGACGCCTGTGATGTCGAGTACGCCGTCGAAATTCTCCGCGACGTTCACGGCATCCTGGCCGGTCATGGCATCCACGACGAGGAGGATTTCCTTAGGATTGACCGCGTTCTTGATATCCCGCAGTTCAAGCATAAGCTGCTCATCGATATGGAGCCGTCCTGCTGTATCCAGGATGACGACATTATGTCCTTCTTTCCGCGCATTCTCCATGGCCGCTTTGGCGATGTCCACTGGACTCACCTTGTCTCCAAGGGAGAATACCGGGATGTCTATCTGTTTTCCTACGATCTGCAGCTGTTTGATGGCCGCAGGCCTGTAGACGTCTGCTGCTACAAGCAGAGGTTTCCTGTTCCGCTTCCTCAGATAAAGAGCAAGCTTCCCTGCCATGGTGGTCTTACCTGCACCCTGCAGTCCCACAAGCATGAACACCGTGATGGAAGAATCGAAGTTAAGCTTGGCTTCGGTTCCACCCATGAGGGCTGTAAGCTCCTCATTTACGATTTTCACGACCTGCTGTCCCGGGGTAAGGCTTTCAAGAACCTCTTTGCCCATGGCTTTCTCGCTGATCTTGGCTACAAAGTTCTTGACGACTTTGAAGTTGACATCAGCTTCGAGAAGGGCCAGTCTTACCTCTCTCATGGCTTCCTTTATATCTTTCTCCGTCAGCTTTCCTTTTCCCCGGAGCCTCTTGAAGGTATCCTGGAGTCTTTCCGCTAATCCGTCGAAGGCCATGCAATCCCTCCTTAAATCTCGTTCAAGAGATCTTCGATATCACTGGTTAAACAATCATTTTCTTTCAAGAGCGCCTTGATCCGTTCCTTTATTCTCTCATTCTCATTCGAGACCTTATGAAGACTAAGCTTGTCCTCATAATCGGTCAGGGTCTTGTAGCATCTCTTGATCAGGTCATGTATAGCCTGTCGGCTGGTTTCCTGGTTCTCTGCGATTTCTGACAGGGACAGATCCATATTATAATACGAATTCATGATATGTCGCTGTTTCTCGGTCAGAAGATTGCCATAAAAATCCATCAACAAGGATATTTCAACTCTATCGTCCATAACCTCACCTACTCACAGAAGCAATTCTACCAAAAGAGGAATGCCCTGTCAAGTACTTTTACTTCACAGGGCATAAATTCCATCATTTTTTTCTGCCACAGAATTGTACAGGTGGATTCAGGACCGGTCCGGAAGATTCCTCCTGCAATGCCCGGTCTGAACAATCTTCCGTCTAGATGAGGACTTCAGAGAACGCCTTGGGATCGAAATCCTGAAGGTCGTCCAGACCCTCACCCACCCCGATATAGAGGACAGGGATGTCCAGCGTGTGCTTCACGGAAAGGACCACTCCGCCCTTCGCCGTCCCATCGAGCTTCGTCAGGATGATCCCGTCAAGGTCGGTAACCGCCTTGAACTCCCTGGCCTGGGAAACCGCATTCTGACCCGTCGTCCCGTCCAGGACGATGAGGGAGAAACGCTGGGCACCGGTCAGTTCCCGGTTGATGACCCTGTTGATCTTCTCCAGTTCGTTCATGAGGTTCTTCTTGTTGTGGAGCCTTCCTGCGGTATCGCAGATGAGGACATCCGCCTTCCTCGCCTTGAACGCCTGGATGGCATCGAAGACGACAGCTGCCGGATCGGACCCTTCCTGATGCTTCACGAGGTCCACATTCGCGCGCTTCGCCCAGATTTCCAGCTGGTCGATGGCGGCTGCCCTGAAGGTGTCCGCCGCCGCGAGGATGACTTTCTTCCCTTCAGACTGGTACTTATACGCGAGCTTTCCGATCGAGGTCATCTTCCCTACGCCGTTCACCCCGATGATCAGGATGATCGTCGGCACATCGAGGTTGAAGGAATGGTCCCCTTCACCCATGAATTCCGCGATGACTTCCTTCAAAGCGCCCTTCAGCAGCGACACGTCGTTGATCCGCTGTTCGCGGACCTTCTTCTTCAGCCTGTCGATCAGGTCCACGGAGGTCTCATATCCGATATCCGATGAGATCAGGACTTCCTCCATCTCCTCATACAGGTCATCATCGATGGTGACCGCCAGTCCGAACACCTCGTTCAGGCTGTCTGTGATATTGTCACGGGTCTTGGACAGACCCATTCTCAGTTTCTCAAAAAAATTAGCCAATTTCCCTTTTTCTCCTTTCAGCGGACAGGTCGACAGATACGATCTTCGATATGCCCTTCTCCTCCATGGTTACCCCGTACAGCACGTCTGCAGACTCCATGGTGCCTTTCCGATGGGTGATGAGGATGAACTGTGTCTCCCTCGCGAACTCCTTCAGGAAGGCCGCAAAACGCGCGACGTTCGCTTCATCAAGCGCCGCCTCGATCTCATCCAGGATGCAGAACGGTGTCGGCTTCATCCTGAGGATCGCGAAAGTGAGTGCGATGGCGGACAGGACTTTCTCTCCGCCTGACATGAGCGTGATGTTCTGCAGCTTCTTGCCTGGCGGCTGAACACTGATCTCGATCGGTGCCTCCAGGACATCCCCTTCTCCAAGAAGGAGTTTGGCCTGGCCTCCGGAAAACAGCCTCCGGAAGGTGTCCTCGAAGTTCTCGCTGAGGATCTTGAAGTTCTCAGAGAACATGGTTCGCATCCTCAGGGTCATCTCCATGATGAGTTCCTTGAGCTCGTTCTTCGCGTGTTCCAGGTCCTCCTTCTGGCTGCTCAGGAATTCCCTGTGCTCAGAGACTTCCCGGTATTCCTCGATCGCAGCGACATTGACAGAACCCAGCGCGGAAATCTCACGTCTCAGCTGGTTCAGACGCTTCCTGGCGGCGTCCGTGTCCTCGATCACGATCCTGTCCTCACGGGCCTCAGCCAGCGTCATGTCCAGTTCCTCATTGATCCTTGCGATAAGCGTTGTGCGCTCCGCCCGGATCTTCTCCAGACCTTCCCTTTTCCTGAAGAGGTCCTTGTCCAGGACATGGTATTCCTCATCCAGCGTCCGCAGGACGTTGGCCAGTTCCCGAAGTGCGGCCTTGTCCGTGATCTCCTTCATGGAGAGTCCGTCCAGTTCCTTCTCCCTCTCCTCGAGGAATCTTCCCGTCTCAAGAAGGTCTTTCTCCGCCTGGAGCACCCTTTCTTTCAGGGACTCGATTTCCATCATGATTTCCTTTTCTTCCAGGGCAAGTCCCTTCTCCTGCTCGATGAAGGAGGTGACAAGCGTTTCCCTTCTCTGCCTGTCCTCTTCCTTTGCCTTATAGGATTCCAGAAGCCTTCCCTCACTGACCATGATAGCCGATATGGTTTCCTTCAGGGCGTCGAATTCCCTGTAGTCGTTCGTCCTTTTTTCCTTCAGTTCCTGCAGGTAGGTCCGGCTCCTCTGCTTCTGTTCCATGAGGTCTGCGACCTTCTTCTCCGACGCTGCAATGTCAAGCAGCACCAGGTCGAACTCCGCTTTCCGGTCCTCCATCAGCCTTCCACTCTCCCGGATCACATCCTGCAGCCTTTTCAGGTCCGTGCTGAAGGCTTCGAACCTTTCCTTCTGTTTCACGATCTCCATATCCAGTGCCGTGATGGTGTAAGAAAGGTTTCTGACCTCTCCCTCCCTCACTTCATATCCTTTAAGCGCTTCCTGTCTTTCAACCATCCCGCCTTCCCTGCTCTTTCTAAGCTCAGCCAGGCTTTCCTCCAGGTCCGACAGGTCCTTCTTCCTGGAGAAGATTCCTGAGGACTTCTGGTTCAGGCTTCCTCCCGTCATGGATCCTCCCGCATTGACCACATCGCCCTTCAGCGTGATGATCCGGTTGGAATAACCCATCTCCTTCGCGGCGGCTGTCGCATCCTCGAGGTCCTGTGCGATGAAGATCCTTCCAACGAGGTTCATCGCGATGCTCCTGAATTCCTCTGCGACTTCGATGAAGTCCATCAGATTCCCCAGGAGTCTCCCTTTCTTCAGGTCCGGCGTCTTCGCCTGGCTTCCTTTGATGATGTTCTGCGGCAGGAAAGTCGCCCTGCCCAGGTTCTTCTCCCTCAGCAGTGCAATCAGTTCCTTCGCCTGTCTGTCATCGC
Organism: Clostridiaceae bacterium; assembly: GCA_035581745.1. Lineage (GTDB taxonomy): Bacteria > Bacillota > Clostridia > Clostridiales > Clostridiaceae > Youngiibacter. Next base: position 1,033 of record DATISI010000175.1, on the reverse strand, counting down.
GGGTGATGATGTTCGACACCCCTGCACCCAGCGCGATTTCCAGCGCAGTCTCAAAACCAGCCTTCGGCTTCACGACTTCTCCCACCAGGTGGGTCTTGTCCTGGAACCTGCTGTTTGTCGCCTTCAGGTGTTCCATGAGGGACTTCACGGAACGGTTGTAGCCTTCATAATGCGTTTCGAGGTTCTTCAGGAGCTTGACCTGTGACTCCGTTCCCCTGATCTCTTCAGACAGGTTCCGGAGCATCCTGTCCTTCGCATCGATATCCGCCTTGAGCTTCGATACCTCGGCATTCATGGCTGAGCGCTCCGCATCCAGCTTCGCATGGTCCTTCTGGAGTTCCCTGAGCTTCTCGGTCACGGCAGCCCGCGCCTTCTCATTGATCGAGATCGAAGCTTCATAGTTCGTCATCATGGACTTCTCATTGTCTATCCTTGCCGCGAGGTCCGCTTTCTCCGCATAGACCTTCAGCGATTCCTGTTTCCGCTGCTCGATCTTCACATCGGTCTCTTCTTCCTCATCTCTCAGACCCTTCTGTGTCTCTTCGCTCCGTTTCAGCTCCTCCTCAAGGGATTTCAGGACACTCCGCTTCTCTTCGAGGTTCCTCAGCAGCTGTTCCTTCTCGCCTTCGCGCTCGGACAGTTCCGCATTCAGCAGCTGGAGGCAGTCACGTTCTTCCCTTTTCCGCTGTACGATACCCTCCAGGGTCACCCGGTTCTTCTCCAGTGCCTTTTCCTGCGTGACGATGCCTTCCGCGAGGCTCTTCTTCTCCTTCTGCAGGGAATCTGAATCTGCACGCCTGATGAAGAATTCCTCACGGAGTCTTGTGGTCTCCTGTGACTTCTCCTCGATCGCCACTTCCAGGCTCTCTTTCCTTGCTGTCGTGGTCTCCCTTTCCCTAGAGACGATATGGAACCGCTGAGCGGTTTCCTTCTCCTCGATCGAGATTTTCGCCTCTTCGATTTCCATGTCCTCAAGGTCGGAGATGATGAGCGAGATCATGATCTCCCTCTGTTCGCGGCTCAGGACAAGGAA
>DATISI010000174.1:0-2372 GCA_035581745.1 Clostridiaceae bacterium | reverse complement strand
AGGGGGACGGAGAATGCGTTATAGAACCATTTCTACAGAATGTGAAAAAAGGTTCTCGGACCAGGGATATTCCCTGAGCGATGGAGACCGCGCTTTCATCGATGAACTGACCATGATTGTCCTCACGGAGAATTTGGAAGGTGACTGTACAGATGAGGACATCATCCAAAGGATCATCCCCCTTGGAAAGCTTTACTTTGACCCGGTTCCTGAAGAAAGGAAACCCGAGGCACCGCACGATCCCGAGAACGAAGAGGATGCTGCTCCGAGTTTGTGGAACAGCTTCGTCCGGTTTATCTTCTCCTGGAAGACAGGTTCAAAAGACTAAACTGGATGGAGGACGATTTGCCCCGAAATCCCTATGTTTCTGCCTGCAGGCAAGACCGTTAAGCAGCATGAAACTATCTGGTTTCCAGTAGGTTTGAGTCAAAAGGCTTGTTCTGGATCTGGACATACCTTGCAAGAATTTGAATTTCCAACGAAAAACACCCTGCAGCACTGGCTTCGCCAGTCTGCAGGGTGCATTCATTTGGTCGCTTTTCTACTTCTCTTTTGTTCGTACAAGGCTGTCACATCTTTAAGAATCTCTGTCACGAACCTGCTGCGATCCTCTGGTTCCTGAATCCGTCATTCTCGACGAGGTCTACAATCAGTACAGAGAAATCCTCTGCTGAGATATAAGACACGCCGTTTTCATCCGTTACTAACGTATCGTCCAGGCTGAGTCGATACTTTCCTGTCCTCTTGCCTGGCGCGACCATGTTCGCGGGACTGACGCTGATCCAGATGAATCCTGGATCCTGCAGTTCCTTATAGACCTGTAGCGCTTTCTCGTGGATCCTTGCTGTCACCTTCCATGCTTCCTTGAAACCATCGGTCTCCATGACCTTGATTCCTACCGAATTCTTCAGGTTTCCTGCACCACCGATGACGATGAATTTCTTCACGCCGGCCTGTGATGCGATTTCGACAAGGTTCTTTTGTGCCTCCACAAAACGCTCCGGATGTCTGATGTCTGGCGACAGCGCACTGACCAGGACCTCACAATCCCTGATCCTGTCAATCACAGTCTCCTTCTTATAGATGTCTCCTTCTTGGGCGGATACCAGCGGACTCGTTGGGATTCTTCCCACATCCCTGGCAATCGCCGTAACCAGATGGTCTCTCAGGATGAGCTCCTCCAGGATCCGGGAGCCAATCATCCCTGTCGCTCCTATCAGTGCTACTTTCAATCTGATCATCTCCTTGGCCTATTTCTGCATAAGGCAGTCTCAGACTGCCGGGCACGGCCTGGATTCCAGCAGGAGGTCCTGAATTCCCATCTACTGTGTCCCTTTATTATAAAGGCTAGTTATTTACAATCCGCGATATTTTTGTGTCTTTATTTTTAACAATAATCACTTTTTCTGTGTCTTATTTCTAAACATCGTTATTATTCTGGTCGATTTTCCATCTTATTTTATGAATTATGAAGTTGAAAAGCGCCAAACCCTGTGCAGCCCACAGGATTTGGCGCTTTCTGTCCTTTCAGGTCTGACCGATGCCTACCTGGACCCCTTTTCGTATGGGAGTCCGACGGACAGGGGCGGTCTTGATTTCTTCGCGAACCCCGTCACGGCGATCATCGTCATGATGTAGGGCAGCGCATAATAGAACTCATTCGGGATCGGCAGTCCGAACCTCTGGGCGATGATCTGGGAGGCTTCCGCGGCTCCGAAAAGCAGTGCCGCAAGGAGCGCTCCACCCGGTTTCCAGTTTCCGAAAATCATGGCGGCAAGTGCGATGAAGCCTCTGCCGTTCGTCATGCCTTCTCGGAAAAGGTTGTTCGTTCCAATGGACTGGGAAGCACCGCCAAGCGCTGCGAGCATTCCAGACAGGACAACGGCGATGTATCTCGTCCTGTAGACGTTGATACCAAGCGTGTCTGCAGCCTTGGGATGTTCACCAACCGCACGCAGCCTCATCCCCCATACCGTATGGAAGAGGACGAAGTTGACCAGGGCCACCAGGGCGAGCGCAAGGAAGACATAGTAGTTGAGTTCGGTCAGGAACCTTCCAATCACCGGGATGCCCAGGAGGAAGCTCCTCATCTCAGGAGAATACTGGATCTTGGCCACACCGTCCGTCTGTCCCTGCCTGTTCAGCAGGGTGAAGAGCAGGATGCTGGCAAGCGCAGGACCAAAGGTGTTGATCGCCGTACCAGAGATGATCTGGTCGGCCTTCAGGGAGATGCTGAGGAAGGCATGGAGCAGGGCCATGAGCCCGCCCGCCACGATTCCGATAAGCAGTCCCATATAGGGGTTGGAGGTGTACTGGGACCCGATGACGCCGAAGAACGCTCCGGTAATCATCATGCCCTCGAGTCCGATGTT
>DATISI010000173.1:0-7044 GCA_035581745.1 Clostridiaceae bacterium | reverse complement strand
AGAGAGGCAGGATGGAAATCCGGGTGGACGTCAGGGGCCTTGCATGCCACGGCTCCGCACCCGAAAGGGGAGACAACGCCATCCACAAGATGGCCGACATCCTCCAGGAGGTCAGGGCGCTCAACGACAGGCTGCCACAGGATAGCTTCCTTGGGAAAGGGACCATCACCACCTCCGAGATTTTCTTCACCGCTCCCTCGAGGTGCGCCGTGGCAGACAGCTGCGCCCTCTCCCTGGACAGGCGGCTCACCGCGGGGGAGACCCAGCTGACCGCCCTGAAGGAGATCGAGAATCTGGCATCGGTGCAAAGGCACGGGGCAAAAGTCTCGCTGTACCGCTACGACAGGCCATCCTGGACCGGACTGCACTATCCTGCCGACTGCTATTTCCCCACCTGGGTTGTTGAAGAAAACGCGCCTGCGACGCAGGCTGCAGTGGAAGCCTATACCAGGCTCTACGGGACCCCCAAGGTAGACAAGTGGACGTTCTCGACCAATGGTGTGGCCATCATGGGCCGGGCCGGAATCCCCGTCGTGGGTCTTGGGCCAGGACGGGAAGAGGAAGCCCATGCCCCGAACGAGAAGACCTGGAAAGACGACCTGGTGAGATGCGCCGCGATTTATGCAGCCATCCCCAAAACCTATATGGACAGCAGGGAAGAAGGATGAAGGATAGCCAGTATGGATGAAGACGGCCAAGGAATTCCGGATACCAGAGAAAAACCCGAATGCCATCCAGAGCCACAGCCCGTACGCACCATGCTGAAGGCGATACCGAATGAAAAATGTACATGAGGGCAGGTCATCAGTTCGGAACAGGAAGACAGATGGGGCGAAAAGTAGTAGAATAATAAAGGTGAAGCAGGGACCGAAAACCATTAGGGACCTTCGGAACCGAAATTTTGGAAAGTACACCATATTCTGGAATAGAAAGCGTGAAACCTGAAAAAGCAGAGAACCAAAATGACCGAGAACCCAAATGACCGAGACCATAGATGACAGAGAACTGTAAGACGGGGATCCGTAAAGGGATGCTGGCGGGTTCCTTCGAAATTCCACGCTCATCCAAGACGGGATAACGGCATGGGAATCCATGCAGAATAGACAACACCCTGGAGGGGATGAGATCCGGGGAGAAGGAGATTACCATGGGAGATAGAATGAGACCTATTCCATTCCACAGCCTGCTGGAATGGATGATCAGGGAATATCGGGAAGAAGGCAAGGTCTTCGGACTGCAGAAGAACAAATTCTATATGAACAGGGGCGGGAACCTGATGGAGACCGCATTCGGAGCGAAGCTCGGTTCCGCGACAGGACCTGCCGCAGGACCGCAGACCCAGCTCGCACAGAACATCGTCACCTCCTACCTTGCTGGCGGAAGGTTCATCGAGCTGAAGACGGTCCAGAAGCTGGACGGGGAATTCATGCGCGAGGCCATCGCAAAACCGTGCATCAACGCGGAGGACGAAGGCTACAATGTGGAATGGTCGACAGAGCTCACGGTGGAGGAAGCCAGAGATGAATACATCAAGGCATGGATCCTCTGCCATATCGCGATGAAGGAGTTCGGGATCAGCGAGACGCGTGATTTCGCCTTCAACATGAGTGTGGGCTACGACCTGGAGGGGATCAGCGGAGAAAAGGTCAACGGGTTCATCGAAGGCCTGAAGGATGCCTCCTCACAGCAGGTCTTCAGGGGCTGCCTGGAATATGCGAAGAATTTCGGGACATTCGAAAGGGTAAGTCTGGAGGACCTCGAAGGGATCTCTCCTAACATCTGTACGACACTCTCCCTCTCGACGCTCCATGGCTGCCCTGCAGCGGAGATCGAGCGGATCGCGGGCTACCTCATCGATGAGAAGGGCATGTCCGTGTTCATCAAATGCAACCCGACACTCCTCGGCTATGACTATGTCAGGGAAGTCCTGGACGGTCTGGGCTACACCTACCTGTCCTTCGACGACCACCATTTCAAAGAGGATTTGCAATTCGACGAAGCGGTCCTCCTGATCGGACGCCTCATGGAACGGGCGAAGGCGAAAGGCCTGATGTTCGGCGTGAAGCTCACGAACACCTTCCCGGTCAGGGCAGAACGGAAAGAGTTACCTGGCGAAGAGATGTACATGTCCGGAAGGTCGCTCCTGCCGCTCTCCATCGGTGTCGCGAGGAAGCTTGCGAAAGCCTTTGACGGGAAACTGCCCATGGCCTTCTCCGGCGGAGCGGATGCCCTGAACATCAGGGAAATCCTGGAGACAGGGATCCAGCCGGTCACCGTATGCACGACCCTCCTGAAACCCGGTGGATTCGCCAGGCTGAACCAGCTGGCGATGAACACGGTGAAGCTCCTGAAACCGAAGTTTGAGGACATCGATGTGGAAAAACTCGAAGCCTTCGGGGAAAAGCTCCTCAGGGACGAGCGCAACCATAAGGATTACCGGGAAGGCGTGGGAACCAGGAAGACGGAAGCTTTCCTGCCCTACACGGACTGCTTCAAGGCACCGTGCAAGGACGGGGGATGCCCGATCCATCAGGATATCCCGGAATACCTGAAACTTACCGGAAGAGGGGATTTCGATACCGCCTTCGCGGTCATCGCGAAAGACAACCCGTCCCCATCGATCCTGGGCGAAATCTGCAGCCATCCCTGCCAGAACCTGTGCACCAGGGTGGACTATGACAAGACCATCCAGATCAGGGACATGAAGCGGATCGCGGCCGAGAACGGCCAGGAAGGCTACATCGCGAATCTCCTGGAGAAAGCGGTCATGTCAGAGAAGAAAGTCTGCGTCATCGGCGCAGGACCAGCCGGAATGTCCGCCGCCCTGTTCCTCCGAAGGAACGGCATGGACGTGACGGTCTTCGAGAAGGAAGATTTGCCTTACGGGCAGGTCCAGTACCTCGTCCCATCCTTCCGGATCTCGAAGGAAGCCGTGGACCGGGATACGCGTCTCGCTGAAAAGCAGGGCGTGAAGTTCATGTTCAACAGCCCGGAGGACTATGACCTGGAGGAACTCAGGAAGGAATACAGCTATGTGGTCCTCGCAACGGGTCCATCCCTGAAAAAGGATGTTCCGGGTATCTTCAGGGGACAAGAGATGGTTCCGGCAGCAGACCTCCTGAGGCGCGCCAAGGAAGGAACCCTGGAGATTCAGGGAAGTGCGCTCGTCATCGGAAACGGCTACGCGGCGCTGGAGACAGCCAGGCTCCTGAAAAGGACTGGCGGGATCACCCAGGTGGTCCTCATGAGCGAGAAGGGCAAGGACGAAGGGGTTCCATTTGAGGAAAAGAAGACACTGATGGAGGAAGGGATCCCCGTCGTGCAGCACGTGGACGACGGACTCACCTTCGATGTGGTCATCGATGCTGGCGCTTTCCGTAAAAGGAAGGACATCAGGCTGAAAGGTCAGGGGACATTCGAGACAGAGACACCGAATGTCTATGCGGCTGGAGAATGCGTCCGGGGCTCCTATACCATGGTCCGGGCGACCGCGGATGGAAAAGCCGTGGCCATCGAGATCCTGAAGAAGGAAGGCCTGGAGGATGACTTCAGGGAGGCAAGGCTCGAGATGAAACCATCGGACATCTACATCGCCAAGGGCGCCCTGAGGAAGAGCCTGAAGACCAAGGAAGAAGGGAACAGGTGCCTCAGGTGCCACGACATCTGTGAGATCTGCACCGAGGTCTGCCCGAACAGGGCGAATGTGGCCATCGATGTGGAAGGCTTCAGGGACCTGCACCAGATCGTCCACCTGGACGGCATGTGCAATGAATGCGGCAACTGCAGCTTCTTCTGTCCATGGAGCGGAAGCCCCTACAAGGACAAGTTCACCGTCTTCTGGACGGAACAGGATTTCATGGATTCGAAGAATTCGGGCATCCTGAAATCGGGAGAAGGCTACAGGGTGCGAGACGGACAGGGACTGGTCACAGCATTTGAAGGAAGACCAGAAGGCCTTGAAGGACCGATGGGCAGGATCGCAGACGCGCTCATCGACCGCTACCCACACTACCTCCTGCAGTCTGCCTGGAAGGAGTGATGTAGAATGATCATCGGAAACGGAAGGCTCATCACCTGGGACCAGGAGAATCCCTTCTTTGAGAATGGGGGAGTCCTCATCAGGGACAACCTTGTCTGGAAGGTGGGGGACTTCGAATCCCTCCGGAAGGAATACCCGGATGAGGAGGTCCATGATGTCAGAGGCCGCCTCATCATGCCGGGCATGATCAATGCCCATACCCACATCTACAGCGCACTTGCAAGGGGGCTCAGCCTGGGCAAGCCCACCCCCGACTTCCTGAAGATCCTCGAGAACATGTGGTGGCATATCGACAAGAACCTTACCCTCGAGGACACCAGGTACAGTGCCTACGGGACACTGTCCGAATCCATCCGGCTGGGTGTCACCACCGTCATCGACCACCATGCCAGCCCGAACCATATCCGGGAAAGCCTCTTCACCATCGGTGACGTGGCGAAGGAACTGGGTGTCCGTGCATCCCTCTGCTATGAGACCTCGGACCGCGATGGCGAAAGCGCAGCGGACGAGGGGATTAAAGAGAACATCGACTTCATCAGGGCCTGTGAGAAGGACGGATCAGACATGCTGAAGGGCATGTTCGGCATGCATGCCTCCTTCACCCTTTCGGACAGGACACTGGAGAAGGCAAGGAAAGAGATGGAAGGCCTGGATACCGGCTACCACATCCATGTGGCGGAAGGCCTGGAGGATGAGACCTTGTGCGTGCAGGAGCATGGCATGAGGGTCGTCCAAAGGCTCAAAGCGTTTGGGATCCTCACAGAGAAGACCCTCGCTGTCCACTGCGTCCATGCGGACGACAGCGAACTGGACCTCCTGAAGGAGGCGGGCACCTGCGTGGTGCACAATCCGGAATCCAACATGGGCAACGCCGTCGGGGTCTCCCCGGTGGTGACGATGCTGAAGAAGGGCATCCGGGTCGGACTCGGTACGGACGCCTACACCAATGACATGTTCGAATCGCTCAAGGTGGCCAAGATCCTCCAGAGCCATGCGCTCAGGGATCCGGAAGTCGGATTCTCCGAAGCCTTCAGGATGCAGTTCGAGAACAACCGGGAAATCTGCGGGAAGTTCTTCAAGAAGGACCTCGGCATCCTCAGGGAAGATGCCTACGCAGACCTCATCACCCTGGACTACAATCCCCTGACACCGATGGATGCCTCCAACCTCCAGGGCCATGTGCTCTTCGGGATGAGCGGCTACCAGGTAAACGACACGATGATCAATGGAAAGTTCGTCATGAAGAACCGTGTCCTCCTCACCATGGACTTCGAGAAGACCATGAGGGAATCACGGGATGTGGCAAAGAAGCTGTGGAACAGGCTGTAAGGGAACCCGGTTCCTTTTGACAGGAACCGGAAATCCTTCCACTTCGACCTGGCGCTGACATGGAATACCGCCGAAAGGCGTATTTGACCAAAATAAAAATAGGAAGTGAAAAAATGGGAAAAAGCAACACTGTAAATACCTCACTTTTCAACTTTAACGGAAAACCAGGAATGGACAAGGCTGTACCACTCGGACTCCAGCACGTCCTCGCCATGATCGTCGGTAACGTCACCCCATCCATCATCATCGCCGGTACTGTCGGGCTTGCCATGGACGAGAGGACCCTTCTGGTACAGACTGGAATGTTCATCGCGGGACTCGCGACCTTCATGCAGATCTTCTCCTATAAGAAACTGGGTGCGAACCTGCCTGTCATCATGGGTATCTCCTTCTCCTACATTCCGGTCCTCATCTCCATCGGATCGACGTACGGCATCGCGGCAATCTTCGGTGCTCAGCTCATCGGTTCCCTGGCCGCCATCTTAATGGGTTTCTTCATCAAGCCGATCAGGAAATACTTCCCGCCAATCGTTGCGGGTACGGTCGTCCTGACCATCGGACTTTCCCTCTACAGTATCGGTATCAACTACATGGCCGGCGGAATCGGGCAGCCTACCTATGGCTCTTTGCAGAACTGGGGCGTCGCCTTCATCGTTCTGGCAACCGTGCTGGTCTGCAACATGTATGGTAAAGGCATCTTCAAACTTGCCTCCATCCTTGTCGGCATCGTCTTTGGATACATCGTGGCCTATGCCCTGGGCATGGTCAACTTCGCACCACTTGCGTCTGCGGGATGGGTTTCCCTTCCAAGGCCGCTCTACTTCGGAATGGAGTTCGTTCCAACAGCCATCATCTCCATGATCGTCATGTATGTCGTCAACTCCATCCAGGCCGTTGGAGACTTCTCCTCGACCACTGTGGGTGGAATGAACCGTGAAGTCACGGATACAGAGCTTTCAGGCGGAATCATCTCCTACGGTGTCTCAAGCTTCCTTGCAGCCATCATCGGCGGACTTCCAACCGCGACATACAGCCAGAACGTCGGTATCGTCGCCAGCACCAAGGTCATCGCAAGACGTGTCTTCATCATCGCGGCTTCCGTCATCATCGTCGCAGGCTTCATACCGAAGTTCGGCGCACTGATGACCACCATCCCTTACGCGGTACTTGGCGGAGCAACCATCTCCGTGTTCGGAATGATCACCATGACCGGAATCAAGCTGATCACACAGGATGAGCTTTCCAACAGGAACATGACCATCGTCGGACTCTCCCTGGCACTTGGAATGGGTATGGTTGGTGTCCCTGCAGCCATGGTCAATTTCCCATCATGGTTCCTGATGGTCTTCGGAAGGTCACCAGTCGTCATCGCCACCCTGCTTGCCCTTATCCTCAACATTGTCCTGCCTAAGAAATCACTCGTGCAGGAACAGAAGGAAAGGGAAGACCTGGACGCGCAGGAGACTGTGGAGACCAAGACAAAGCTGGTATAAACCATCAACGTAAAGGGCAGGGGATCCTCGGAGTCCCTGCCTTCTTTACGAGGATGCGCACAAATGGAAACCTCACGCTGCAGCATCCGCACTGAGGGAAGTTTGTGGGATGCTGCAGCGTGCAGGAACAAAGGACGTGCGGTATAATTGAAGAGAACACTGAAGAGAGAACACTGAAGAGAG
>DATISI010000172.1:0-5220 GCA_035581745.1 Clostridiaceae bacterium | reverse complement strand
CGAGGATCGAAGACATGCTTGCGGACGGAATCATCACGGAGGAAGAACGGCTGGAGCTGGTCTCCTTCACCGAGCGGTTCATCACGAAGGATGCGTTCTCCGAAGCGGTCCTGTCGATGCAGATCCTTTTCGGGATGATCGATGGGATCAGCTGTGATGAAACCATCAGCACCGAAGAGCTCCAGGCCCTTGCGCGGTGGATGGAGAGCCATGAGGAGCTCGTCGGGAACTATCCTTATGATGTGATGGGAAGGACACTCAGCAGGGTGCTTGAGGATGGGCGGATCACGGCAAGTGAGAATGAGGAACTGGTCCGCCTGTTCAGAGGATATCTCCAGCCGATGGAGGCGAAGCAGGATGCGCAGATCGATGTCTCCGGAGCTGTCGTGTGTCTCACGGGAAACTTCCAGAATGGCTCCAAGGAAGAGATTGGCGCACTCATCTCAAGCCTTGGCGGTGTGATGAGCGCTGGTGTCACCAGGAAAACGGGAATCCTCGTGGTCGGTGGCGAAGGCAGTGGAAGCTGGAGCTATGGGAATTACGGCACCAAGGTCAAGAAGGCCATGGAGATGCGGTCAAAAGGCGCAGACATCGTGATCATCGGAGAGGATGATTTCCTGGAGATGCTGAAAAGGGACTGACCGTGATACAAAGGCGCAGCGGCCAGTCCATAGGGATACCACGGACAAGGGAATAGCGCTGCGGATCAACAGGACCAGAAGGAAAAGAGCGGCTGGACACCATGAAATGGATGTCCGCCGCTCTTTGAAATTTCGTACGGTCTGGGAGGTCCTTAGGGAACCTGCCTGATGTTGAAGCCTGTTGAGATATGCTCGTCCAGAGGGCTGATGAAGCTCGGGGACCACTGGTAATCCCGGTTCAGGTACCACCATTTCTTCGAGCCGGAGTCGATGAAGCTGTTGAGGGACTCTGGTCCGTCCGAAGAGACGGCATAGGTCTCCAGGTGCTTTTTTGTTCCGTTGAACCTTCCAAGGATGGAATCGATGAACTTCCAGGTCAGGGAGAGCTCGTCCCACCTTGTGAACCTCGTGGAATCACCAATCATGGCATCGAGGAGGAGTTTCTCGTAGGAATCCGGGGAATCATAGAGGTACATGCAGCTCTGGCAGTAATCCATCTCCGCTGTGACCATCTCGTCGATGACGCCTGGCTTCTTGACGTTCAGGTGGAAGGTGATTCCCTCATCTGGCTGGATCTTGATCTCGAGGATGTTAGGTTCCTTGATGAAGTCGTCGCCATAGGGATTCATCCGTTTGAATTCGACGGTGACCTGGGCGGTCTTTTTCTTCAAGGCCTTTCCTGTGACCAGATAGAAGGGGACGCCGCGCCATCTTTCGTTGTCGATGAAGATCTTGGCCGCGACCAGGGTCTCGGTCTGGGAATCCTTCGCGACTTTGTCCTCATCGCGGTATCCTTCATACTGGCCGAAGATGACATTGTCCGTGAGGTCCATTCCACCATAGTCCCTGACCGCTTCGAAGACACGAACCTTCTCGTTGCGCACATCGTCCGCCTCCAGGCTTATAGGAGGTTCCATGGCTGTGATGGCGAGGAGCTGGAGCAGGTGGTTCTGCACCATGTCCCGGAGGGCTCCCGTATGGTCATAGTAGCCGCCTCTGGTGCCGACGCCCTCTTTCTCCAGGACGTTGATCTGGATGTTGTCGATATACTTGTTGTTCCAGAGGGATTCGAAGATCGTGTTCTGGAACCTCAGCATCGTGATGTTCTGGATCATCTCTTTCGCGACATAGTGGTCTATCCTGTAGATGTCCTTCTCCTCGAAGACCTTTGTGATGTTGTCGTTCAGGGCTGTCGCACTCTCAAGGTCCTTGCCGAAAGGCTTCTCGATGACCAGCCTTTCCCATCCGGACGGGTTGTCCCGGATTCCGCTGGCTTTCAGGTTCTCGACAATCGGGCTGAAATACTCCGGGGAAACGGCAAGATAGAAGAGGTAGTTCCGTGAGAAACCCTTCTCCTCACGGGCGGTGATCTCAACCCGAAGCATCTCGTAGTCTTCCGGAGCGTCAAAATTGAGGGTGAAATAGCGGATCTTCGCCGCGAGTTCATCGAAGAGCTCGTCCTTGAAGGTCCTGCTCGTGTATTTCTTCACGGATTCCCTGAGTTCGGCGACATATTCTTCCGTGGTCTTGTGCCTTCTGCCGATGCAGAGCAGGGAGAAGTCATCGGGAAGGTAGCATTTGATATAAAGCTGATAGAGGGCGGGAATCAGTTTCCTGTGGGTAAGGTCACCCGTCCCTCCGAATATGATCATGGTGTTCGATAAGTCTTTTTCCATAACTATCACTCCTATGGGCACGTAAAATACCCTTGTGAGGGACTGGTATCCCCTGCGCAATTCCTGCGTGGTGAGGGGTTCGTCCTGTCTCTGGACTCATTATATCATATTGGTTTTATGACCGGAAAGGTTGCGGGGCAATCTTCGGGAATAGCCGGAAATCAGGGCTAAATAAGGCAGGTCAAGAAAAAAAGTTGCACCTGGTTTAATTTCAACCAAAGCATCCTATGTTATAATGAGTAATATATTTGAGGTGAATGAATGAAAATGGATATGAACCTGAAGCTTACACAGGAACAAAGATTAATAATGACCCAGGAAATGCAGATGTCGATCAAGATCCTGCAGATGTCTTCCGTGGAGCTTCTGGATTATCTCGAGAAGGAGTACCAGGAGAATCCGGTGCTGGATACGGAAGTTCCGGATGAGGCGCCTCCTTCGGACCCCAGGGAGGAGATCGACTACAGGTCCCTTCTGAAGTATCTGGAATCGGACAACTATTCCGGTGGAGAGACCACCACCTACGACAAGGAGGATGTCTCCCCGCTCAACTTCATCTCGAAAGAGGAGACGCTGAGCGAGTATCTGAAGAACCAGATCAGCATCCTGAACCTGGATGAGCTCACCAACGCCCTGTGCGAGTTCATCGTCGATTCCCTGGACCAGAAAGGATACTATACCGACCCGCTGGATGAGATTTCCGCACTCCTCAACGTGAGCTGCGAGGAAATCGAGAAGGCAGCGAGGATCGTGAAATCCCTCGACCCGCCAGGAATCGGAGCAAAGGACCTGAAGGAATGCCTGCTCCTCCAGCTTGAGCGGAAGGGGATGATGACGGATGCCCACAGGCAGGTGGTCCTGAACCATCTGGATGATGTGGCGGAAGGCCGGATGAACGTCATCGCAAAGACCCTCAGCCTGACTCCGATGGAGATCCAGGACATCCTGGACGAGATCAAGGAACTGGAGCCGAAACCATCCAGAGGGTTCTCGGATGGAAGGGGTTCCTCCTACATCATCCCGGATGGGAACATCCGGGTGGAGAACGGGGACATCGTCATCGAGATGAACACCGAATTCATCCCGAGGCTGAAGATCAGCAAGGCCTGCAAGGACCTCATCAATTCCAGCGAGCACCAGGATGCCCAGGAATACCTGAAAGAGATGATGAACAAGGCTGTCTTCCTGCTGAAGAGCGTGGAACAGCGCAAGGATACCGTGAAGACCGTGATCGAGAAGGTCGTCGAGAAGCAGCATGATTACTTCGCGACTGGGGACGAATTCCTGAAACCGATGACCATGAAGGACATCGCAGAGGAGCTCAATGTCCACGAGTCGACCATCAGCCGGGCCGTCCGGGAGAAATACATCTATACCCCCAAAGGGACGATCCGCCTGAAGGACCTGTTCAAGACCGCGGCGAAGGGAAGCAATACCGACATCGTCACCGACTTCGTGCGTGATGAGATCATGACACTCATCAAGAACGAGGATGCGAGGAGTCCGCTTTCCGATCAGGCGCTGTGTGACATGCTCAATGCCAAGGGAATCGACATCAAGCGGAGGACGGTCGCGAAATACCGTGAGGACCTCGGTATCCGTTCTTCCTCCAAGCGAAAACGGATTTAAACGAAAGACCATGAGGGTCATGGGACATGACAAGGACCCCATCCTTCCAAAATGGGACAATAGATAACCTGTGCACTGAAAGTTAATATTCAGTTCACAGGTTATCTTGTTTTTTTACGTCTGGAGTGTTTCAAAACCGCATAGGATGCGGTATAATAAGTTGTGGGACAAAATTTAATGATATGGGACTAAAAATGTCCAGAGGAGGGTATGACTTGGAAAATCTGATGAAGATACAGCAAAAGATTATACCTGAAGCCACCGGACTGTTGGAAAGGCGGTACAGGATCCTGAGAATGGTCCTGAACAACCAGCCCATAGGCAGGAGGCTTCTGGCCCAAAAACTGGACCTCGGCGAAAGACTGGTCAGGGGAGAGATCGAGTTCCTGCGCGTGCAGAACCTGGTCAGCGTGTCTGTGCCAGGCGTCACCATCACCGAGGAAGGGGTCGATATCCTGAACAGGCTCAAGGATTATGTCATGGAAAGCAAAGGACTCGACGAGATCGAGCGGATCCTCATGGAGGAGCTGGGCTACAGCAAGGTCATCATCGTCCCAGGTGACATGGACCTGGACCCCAATGTCAAGAAAGAGCTGGGACGCGCCTGCGCGTCGTATGTCTCTGGACTGCTCCACCCGAAGGATATCATCGCCCTGACCGGAGGAAGCACCATCAAGGCTTTCGTCAGCGCCTTCCCGACCAAAGAAGAGTACCGGGACATCGTGCTGGTCCCTGCGAGGGGAAGCCTCGGGAAGAACCTTGACCTGCAGTCGAACACCCTTGTGGCTTCGCTTGCGGAGAAACTAAGCGCCACCTACAGGCTCCTGAACGTTCCGGACAATATCAGCAGGAAGACCCTCGAGGCCTTCAGGCAGGAGCAGGAGATCATGGAGGTCGTGGACATGATCAGCCGTGCGACGATCCTTGTCGTCGGAATCGGCCGTGCCGATGAGATGGCACAGCGAAGAGGGATGTCCGAGGAAGATATTAACAATCTGATAAATTTGGGTGCTTTGGGAGAGGCCTTTGGGACTTATTTTGCCCGCAATGGTAAAATAGTAAAGAAGGCAGTCGCACTGGGTATGAACATCGAGGACGCGAAAGAGATCCCGCACCTGATTGCGATTTCCGGCGGTTCATCAAAAGGAGAGGCGATCGCGTCTGTCCGGTTCGAGAACAGGAATGCCGCCCTCATCACGGATGAAGGCGCAGCAAGGGATGTCGTGAAAGTGATAAGATCCCGATAGGGTTTTATAGATACAAATATTATATTT
>DATISI010000171.1:0-11160 GCA_035581745.1 Clostridiaceae bacterium | reverse complement strand
CATCATGGTCAACGGAAAGATAGAACCCCTGACTGAAGAGATCAGGAACAGGATCCTCGAAGAGGTCGAAACCATGTCCAACAAGGCCCTCAGGGTACTGGGTGTGGCCTTCAAGGACACCGCGACCGTCATCGAACCTGAAGAGATGGAACAGGACCTCATCGTCCTCGGATTCGTTGGCATGATCGATCCACCAAGACTCGAAGTCAAGGACTCCATCGCGGCTGCCAAGGTCGCTGGCATCACCTCCATCATGATCACGGGTGACCACAAGAACACTGCGGTCGCCATCGCAAAGGAACTCGGCATCGCATCCGACCTTAGCGAAGCCCTTACAGGCGCTGAGATCGACAAGATGTCGGATGAGGAATTCGCGGACAAGATCAACTCCTTCAGGGTATTCGCAAGAGTCTCCCCTGACCACAAGGTCAAGATTGTCAAAGCCTACAAAGCACATGGAAACATCGTCTCCATGACCGGTGACGGTGTCAATGACGCTCCTTCCCTCAAACATGCCGATATCGGTGTGGCCATGGGAATCACGGGGACCGACGTCTCCAAAGGCGCGGCGGACATGATCCTCACAGACGACAACTTCACGACCATCGTCGCAGCCATCGAAGAAGGCCGAAACATCTACAACAACATCAAGAAGGCCGTCATCTTCCTCCTGTCCTGCAACCTTGGTGAAATCGTGGCGATTTTCGTCTCTGTCCTGTTCTCCTTCGCCATTCCGCTACTTCCAACCCAGATCCTCTGGGTCAACCTCGTGACAGACACCCTGCCAGCCATCTCCCTTGGAGTGGATCCTGGTGACCATGATGTCATGTACAAGAAACCGAGACCACCAAAAGAGAGCTTCTTCGCCGGCGGAGCCGGTGTGAGGGCAGTCATCGGAGGACTCCTCATCGGAAGTCTCACCCTTGTCGCCTTCTACGTAGGACTTCGTGAACGTGGGGTATCGATCTTCGATTCCGCGAATGCGTCTGAGGACGTGCTGGTCTATGCAAGGACAATGTCCTTCGTGGTCCTCGCGACTTCCCAGCTCTTCTACTCGCTGTCCATGAGAAGCCCGATCAAGTCGATCTTCCAGGTAGGGTTCTTCAAGAATGGATACCTGATCCTGTCTATCGTGGTTGGAATCTTCCTCCAGTACCTGGTCATCACCATCGACCCGATTGCCAACGCTTTCAGGGTCCACGACCTACCACTGAATGACTGGATCCTGGTCTTCGCCCTCTCCGTCATCCCGCTCATCGTCAACGAGCTGATCAAGCTCCTGAGAAGGATGTCAGACAAGGATTTCGACTAGAATACCGTACGAGTGAAAGACTGCCTGTCCAGAACCTCCACAGGTGGCGGACAGCAGCATCTTCACCCCATATCGGATATCAAAATAGAACAGCCTGGACTCAAGCTTCAAACTTGAATCCAGGCTGTTCTATTTTACCGATAAGATTATTCTCGCCGTCCTGAACGTCAGAGACGCATACTTCATACGACCCAGTCTTGCCACGGTAACAGCAAGACCGGGTTCTTTGAGGTACAGCTTCATCACTTCAGGCCTACCCTTCCAGAATCATGTCTCTACATCGTATCTCCGGTACTTCATCCCTCATCCGGTCATCGTCGTGGAACAGGAGACTTCCTTCCCCTTGACCCGAACAGGAAAAGCGTTAGGACCAGACTGATGACAAAGACGATGCTGAGGTTCAGGCTGAAAATGCGGGTATCGGTCGCGAACTTCTGAAGATATGGAAGAAGTGGGAACATCATGGCGACCCAGACCACGAGCAGGATGGCAGCAAGGGACCTGTCCTTACCGGAGTGACCTTTACGGACCATCAGGGAAACCAGTCCCAGGGTGACCAGAAGGCCAATGGAGGTGAGGAGTCTCCTGGGCGTGACTTCCATCATGTATGGTGTCTCCGAACCGATGTCGAGGAAAAACAGCCTGGCAAGGACGTACGCCCCTATACAGGCAGTGATCGTGACTGACCAGTAGGTGACCTGGTCCATACCGGCTTTCTCCGTTCCGATATAGGTGTCCTCAACCTTCTTCATGATGCCATCGGTATAGGTCCTGTGATTCTTCGTGATGAAGGTCACAGAAAGGCCTGCCCTCTGTTTCTCGACGAGGTCAGCATATACCGCGCTTCGGACAGCATCCCGCTGTCCAAGTGGCTTCCTGTAGTCCATATCGATATAGGCCGACGCGGCATGGTACACTTTGAGGTACTTTTCCGAAAGGACCTCGCTTTCCCTGTTATTCACGGATACTATCCTCGATCAGGCGGACCAGGTCCTCCATGTAGGATTTTTCAAGGTCAGTGAACCTGGCGAGGCTCGGACTGTCGAGGTCGAGGACACCGAATACCGTTTCACCCTTGAAAATCGGGACGACGAGCTCTGACCTCGATGCGGAATCACATGCGATATGGTTCTCGAGCGCATGGACGTCACTCACCATCTGGGACCTTCTCTGCATGACGGCTGTCCCGCATACGCCCTCTCCGACTCCGATGCGGATACATGCGGGTTTCCCCTGGAATGGCCCGAGGACCAGTTCCCCATCCTTCATCAGGTAGAAGCCTGCCCAGTTGATATCCTCCATGTAGACATTGAGGATCGCGCTGATGTTGCTGAGGTTCGCGATGAGGTCCTTCTCTTTCTTGAGCTGGGACCTGGAGAACAGGATGGCTGTCTTCAGCCTTTCCTCCCTGCCCATCTTGTCGACATCATTGGTCTCTATCATTTGTCCTCTTTCAACCTCGTCCCCTTGCCGTCCTGGATGACAAGGCCTTTCTTCATCAGATTCCCAAGTGCGATCTTGAAATAGTTCTTGCTGGTGTTGAACTTCTCCTTGATCTCCTCTGGTGTCGATTTGTCATTGTATGGCATGAAGCCATTGTGCTTCTTCATGTAGTCAAGGATCTTGTTGGAAAGGTCCTCTTTCTCCTCGACCATCTTCTTCCTCGGGGTGAATCCGATCCTGCCGTCCTCGTAGATCTTCTTGACCTTGCCCTCGATGACCTCGCCGGGAAGGATCCTCGTGAAATACTCGTTCTTCAGGACAACGCCCCTGTATTTGCTGTCCAGGGCCACCATGAGGGACTCATTGGTCTGCATGCCATATACGATGCCTTTGACCTCGTCTCCCAGCTTGTAGGTGTCTTCCGGTGGGTTCTCGAGGTATCTGTCTACCTCGGTGCTTGCAGCGAGCCTTCCGGTCTTGTCCTCATAGACAAAGACAAGGTACTTGCTCTCACGCCTCATTGGATATTTCTGTTCCTTGATCGGTACCAGGATATCCCTTTCGAGTCCGAAGTCCATGAAGGCTCCGAATTCTGAAACGGAGGAGACCTTGAGATAGGCGAGGTTGTTCACCGTCACCGCAGGCTCCTTCATGGTCGCGATCAGACGGTCCTTGGAATCCCTGTAGATGAAGACCCTGATCTTGTCCCCTACCTTGGGCTTTTCGCCGACGATGCTGGCATTGGGAACAAGGAGGTCATCCGATGTGTTCCCTGTCTCCGCATCGAGGAATATCCCGAATGCCGCAGACCTCTTCACTGTCATTTCATTGTAATCACCAAATTTTAACATATTAAACTTCTCCCCTGTACATTAATGAATTTTCATAATAATTCTTCGCGAGGAACCTGATATAGTCCAGTTCCTCTTGTGTGAGCATCCTTGCGAATTTCGCCGGCCTGCCCATCCATAATTCGCCTTCACCTACCACTTTACCGGGGGTGACGAGGCTTCCTGCGCCAATCATGGCATTCCTGCCGATGACGACATTGTCCAGGATGGTTGTTTCCATGCCGATGATGGCGTCCCCCATGATCTCACACCCATGGATGGTGCATCGATGGCCGATGGTGACCCCGTCCCCAATCAGGACACGGTTTCCATGGTCCATGTGGATGATGGTGGCATCCTGGATGTTCGTGTATTCTCCAATCTTGATGGAGCCCACATCCCCTCTCAGGATCGAACCAAACCACACAGAAGATTTCCGACCCAACTCGACATTCCCGATCACGTATGCACTTTCTGCGACGAACGCATCCGCATCTACAATCGGGTATTTTCCCTTTATTTCTTTAAGCATTTTTCACTCCTAAACATACCTACTTCAGTTTATATTTCATTTTATCATATTTAACCCTGCTGGGGTTATCTAAAAAAATTAATGGCAAATAAACTTCCTCTATAATCCGTATAGAAAGTTAACAAAAGGACAACTATATGTTGTGTTCAATCCCTTGATTATTACTATATATGGTATTATACTGAATCTATTGAATCAATTAACGGAGGTATGACATGCAGAACATCAAAGATTTGTTTACACGATATTACACCAAAGCGCTTGAGAATGATGAGGAAAAGACCGTATATGACCTGTTCCAGTGGGAGAAGAGGAATGTCCTTCTGAAGGACCATAAATCCGGCAGGATCATCCTGGAGATGAATGACCTGGAATTCCCTGTCTCCTTTTCACAGAATTCTGTAGATATCATCGCATCCAAATATTTCCGGAAGGCAGGCGTCCCCAATGAACTTGGGTACGAGAACTCCCTGAGGATGGTCGCGGACAGGATGGTGGGCTTCTGGACTGCTGCCCTTGTGGATGAAGGGATCATCACGAACCAGGAGGAGAAGGCCATCTTCTATGATGAGCTGGTCTACGGACTCCTTGCCCAGATGTATGCCCCGAACTCCCCTCAGTGGTTCAACACCGGGCTGAAACAGAGCTATGGCATAGCGGGCGGCCAGAACGACCTCTTCTATTACGACGAACAGCTGAAAGAAGTCGTCAAATCCGAGGACTCCTACTCCAGGACGCAGGCTTCCGCATGCTTCATCCTGTCTGTAGAGGACAAGCTTCTCGGACCTCACTCCATCTCAGAGCAGTATGTCACCGAGACCAAGCTCTTCAAGGGCGGTTCCGGCACAGGCACGAACTTCTCTGCCATCCGTGCGGTTGGTGAACACCTGTCAGGCGGTGGCGTGTCCTCAGGACTCATGAGTTTCCTGAAGGGACTCGACCGTAACGCGGGCGCGATCAAATCCGGTGGTACGACAAGACGGGCTGCCAAGATGGTCTGCCTGGATATCGACCATCCTGAAATCGAGAACTTCATCCTATGGAAAGCGAAGGAAGAGGACAAGGTCAGGGCACTGGCCAAGATGGGTTATGATGCCGATATGGATGGCGAAGCCTACGAGACCGTATCCGGCCAGAACTCCAACAACTCTGTCAGGCTTTCTGACGAGTTCCTGGACAAGGTCACAGACCTCACGAGCAACCCGGACCAGATGATCACCTTAAGGGGAAGGACCGATGACAGCGTCAATAAGGATGTCTATGTCAGGGACCTCTGGGACAAGTTAAATGAGGCCGCATGGCGTTCCGCCGACCCTGCACCGCAGTTCACGGACACGTTCAACGCATGGCATACCTGCCCTGCCGGAGAGGACGGGGACCTCTGGGCGCATCACAACAGGCTGAATTCCACGAATCCTTGTGGAGAATATGCCTTCCTGGATGACACGAGCTGCAACCTCGCGTCCATCAACCTCTACAAATTCTACAACCCGGAAAACGACGCATTCGATGTCGAGGGCTATACCCATATGGTCGGACTGAACCAGCTCCTTCTCGAAGCTTCCATCCACTGGGGCCAGTTCCCTACGGATGACATCGCGAGGAAGACCTATCTCTTCAGGACCACAGGACTTGGAATCGCGAACCTCGCCTCCCTCCTCATGGCTCTCGGGATGCCTTATGACTCTGATGAAGCCAGGACGCTCGCAGCGACCCTGACCGGAATCATCACAGGCAGGAGTTACAGCGTGAGCGCCCTCATCGCACAGGCCGTCGGACCTTTCGAGAAATTCGAGCTGAACCGTCCTTACATGCTGAAAGTCATCCGGAACCACGCGAGAGTCGCTGGTGCCCTGGACAGCCCGTATGAGGAACTCCACTATGCCCCATTCACCGTTGACCATGAACGCCTCAAGAGCCTGGGACAGGAAACATTGTCTGAGACCCTGAAGCGCGTCTGGTCGGATGCGGTCGAGCTTGGCGACAAGTATGGATACAGGAACGCACAGGTATCCGTCATCGCCCCTACGGGAACGATCTCTTTCGCGATGGACTGTGCCGCGACAAGCCTTGAGCCGTTCTTCTCCCACGTCGTGTACAAGAAGCTGGTCGGTGGCGGATTCATGACCATCGCCAATCCCATCATCTCCGTTGCGCTCAAGAACCTCGGATATACAGAGGAACAGATCGAGGACATCATGAACTACATTGGAGAAGAAGAGAACGGCATGGTCAAGGATGGAAAGATCGAAGGTGCGCCTCACCTTAAGGAAGAACACCTTCCCATCTTCGATACCGCGAACACCTGTGGAACAGGCAGTCGTTACATCAACCACATGGGTCACGTCCTCATGGTCGCCGCCCTCACTCCGCTAGTCTCCGGCGCCATATCCAAGACGGTAAACCTTCCGCGCGAAGCCACCATCGAGGATTTCAAGGACGTCGTCCTGACATCATGGAAGACCGGTGTCAAGGGAATCTCCCTCTACAGGGACGGTTCGAAGTTCGCACAGCCGCTGAACACGAGACTCGATCCAGAGAACAAGAGCGTCGACCTCGAGAGCCTGACGTATGATGCCCTTCTGAAATTCGCAAAAGAAGCGCTGAAGAAGGAATCCTCCCCACAGAACACGTCAAAGCGTGAGAAGATGGTCGGCATCCGTGCAGGACATACCCACCCGGCACAGATTGAGGACGTCAAGGTGTACACCACAGTGAACAGGAATGAACGAGGAGAGATTTCGGAAATCTATATCACGACAGACCGTGAGGGTACCCTGATCACAGGACTCCTGAACTCCCTGTCCAAGACAATCTCGGTGATGCTCCAGTACCATATCCCACCAAAGGACATCTCGAAAATGCTTCGTGGACAGAAGTACGAACCTTACGGATTCGTCTCCAAACACCCCTACATCAAGAATGTCACTTCCATCTCCGACCTGATCTCGAAGATCATCGATATCGAACTTGGGGATTATTCCAGGGTCCAGATCAAACCTGACGAGAATGATGTCATCAACAGAAGACACAAGACCGTGCAGCGGATGGTCCTGAAATCAGAAGACCGTACGGTGAAAACGGCTGATGCCCCTGCCGCTGTTGAAAAGTCGGATGCGAAGTCCGTCATCAAGGATGCGGAGAAGAACGGTGAAAAGCTCTATGACTCCATATGTCCGAACTGCTCCAGCACCAGGATGGTCCGTAACGGGACATGCAAGGTATGTCTGGACTGCGGATCCACCACAGGATGCTCATAAGCGCCATTACCTAAATTCCAAACCTGATCTCCTCAAATCAGGTATCCCTTTCTTCCCATGAAGGGTAGAGACGGTACATGGTTTAAACAATCCAAACAACCAGCACCAGACAGTCTGAACAGGCTGCCTGGTGCTTTTTCGATGCCTGGAATCCTTGGGTAAAGGAAGGGAGCCCTCGCTGACTTCACGGAAAATAAAAAACCACACGGTTAGGTGTGGTTCTTCAAGGAAGACGCGAGGTCTTCCCCATATGCTATTTCTTCTTTTTCTTGGTGTCTGTCTTCGGCTGTACCTTGTCTGCATACTTGATGCGGTTAGGCTTTGCCTTTGGTCTGATTGTCGGTTTGCTCGCTTCCGCTTTCTTCTTTCCAAATCCTGTGAACCCTGACAAGTCAGCGAACCAGAGGAAGAAGAAGACGAATATGGTTGTCGGTACATAGGTCAGAACCACGCTTTCCGTATAATACGGAATAATCATTCCAATGATCAGAAATGCTACCGCCACGCCCAGGATCAGCCATCTGTTCACCTTGAGCTTTGAAAGCACATAGATGTTCGCAACTGTATACCCGACGAAGATCAGTAATGAGATGATGAAGATGTTCAATAGATTACCCCAGTCCAATACAATCCCTCCTTAAAAGTCTATCCTCATTGTAATGAAAATGTCCTTATTAATCAAGTCATTCTGAAACGGGATGAAAATACAGGAAATCTGGAGGATTTGTGTCCCTGATATCGGAATAGATGTTCATCCCTATGGTACAGTTCACGTTTCCCTCTCCTGTTTCATTATTTTTCACCTGGATTCCACTGCGAATATCGTATTTGTCGAAAAAATAATACAAATTTAATTAAAATAATTATATAATTTTACGATTTTATTATTATTTTTTCATTTTTTTGTTATAATAGGTTATATATATAAGTTGGGGGTGTCTTATGGCAATAAACGCAGGAATTCATCTTGATGATCTTGATCTACAGATTCTAGACATACTGATAAAGGATGCTAGGACTCCGTATCTCGAAATCGCCAGGGTTTGTCACGTATCTGGTGGAACAATCCATGTAAGAATGAAGAAAATGGAAGACCTGGGAATAATCAGAGGAACAAAGATCCTTCTGGATATGCCCAAACTTGGCTATGACGTTTGCAGCTTCGTTGGAATCTATCTGGACAAGAGTTCATCCTTCTCCCTTGCCATCGAAGAATTGGGCAGGATCAAGGAAATCGTCGAACTCCACTATACGACTGGAGATTATTCGATCTTCGCCAAAGTCGTTTGCAAGAACATCGCACATCTGCAGGACCTTCTCCTGAGCAGTATCAATGTCATCAAGGGTGTACAGCGTACGGATACGTTCATTTCTCTGTCCCAGCCCATAGATAGGAACATTCAGCTATAAATGGGTCACAGTATGAATGTCCACGTCCTTCTTTTTTTGGTCTATTCCTTCATAGGCTGGTTGATCGAGGTCATTTTTCACTTCATCAAAAAGAAGAAGTTCGTCATTCGTTGCTTTCTGAAGGGTCCTGTATGTCCGATCTATGGTACAGGGGCCATGCTGGTCATTCTGACTGTGGAGCCTTTACGAGATAATTTGCTTCTTTTCACCATCGGTGCCTTCCTTGTGCCCACGCTTCTTGAACTGTTCGTCGGGATATCGCTTCACACGATTTTCAAGACGCGCTGGTGGAATTATTCCAATCGCAAATATCACTATAAAGGCTATGTCTCCCTTTTGTTCAGTTCCTTGTGGGGAGCATTCGTCTTTGTCTTCATCTGGTTCTTCCATCCCGGGATCCGGAACCTCCTGATGGGCTATCCGGAAAGTGATGTGAGCATGGCTACGGTCATAGCCTTCAGCCTTTTCGCAATCGATGTCGTCTTCACGATCTACAAACTCATCGACTTCAAGGCCAGCCTCGAAGCCGTCAAACGGGAGAAGGAAGAACTTGCGCTGCTCATCGCCTCGCGGGTCGATCGTGCAGAAGCCATCTTCCTCGAAAAGATGGAATTCTATCAGGACCATATCGAGCAGCTGATCAAGAGACAGAGACGTTTCTTCAACTCCTATCCGGAACTGAGCTCGAACTATTTCAGGGATGTCCTCAAGGATATCAAAGCGACCATCCTGGTCAGGATCAAGAATGGGATCCATAAGAAAAAATAAGAATAGCCGATATTAAGGACGATGACCAGAAAGGACCTTCAGTCAGGAAGCAGTTGACTTCCAATGACTGAAGGTCCTTTCACGTGATTCGCAAGCTCGTCACATGAAGTGAACCTCACAATAAGCATCTTTGTCATTTCCGTCTCTTACAAGCAGTCATGCCATCCCGCAAAATACCATTCCTGAGCAGAATGACTTCGGATAATGAAAAGGAACGTGCGATACCACACGTCCCTTTTGTCAGCTGAGCAGGCTGAAAGCATCCTCAGCGATGATCTTCTCTTCGTTGGCATAGGTCACGAGGATCTTCACCCTGGAGTCATCCTTACTGATGATGCCCTCCCCTTTAAGGGTGCGGTTCCGGTCCTTGTCCAGCTCGATCCCCATGTACTCGAGTCCTTCACAGACCATCTCACGGATATACCAGGCATTCTCTCCGACGCCTCCGGAGAAGACCAGGAGGTCCGTGCCACCGAGCACCGCGGAGTAGGCACCGACATACTTCCTGAACCTGTGCACGACCGCGTCGATGGTTGTCTTCGCGCGCTCGTTCCCCGCCTGCGCGGCATTGTAGATTTCACGCATGTCATTGCTGATTCCGGAGAGACCTTTCCATCCACTCTTCTTGTTGATGATCTCATCTGCTTCCTCGATTGAGAGGTTTTCCTTCTTCATGAGGTACAGGAGCGCTGCGGCATCCATATCCCCTGAACGTGTCGACTGGATCAGCCCTTCGTGAGGAGTGAACCCCGTGCTCACTTCGACGGATTCCCCGTAGCGTACCGCATTGGCGGTAGTTCCGGAACCCAGCATCATGTTCACGATCTTGAATTCACGGAAGGATTTCCCAAGGAGACTCTCCACCCCCTCAGCCATGCTCCTGAAAGCGATGCCGTGGAATCCATAGCGTCTGATCCCATACTTCTCATAGTATTCATAAGGAAGACCATACAGGTAGGTGGACTTTGGAATGGTGCTGTGGAACCCGTTGTCGAACACCGCGACCTGCTGCACTGCAGGGAGCAGTTTCCTGCAGGCATAGATACCTGCGAGGTGGTTTGGATTGTGGAGCGGTGCAAGGTCCTTGATCTCTTCGATGTTTTGGATCACCTTCTCATCGATGATGACAGAGATATTGTGTCTGTCTCCACCCTGTACGACACGGTGCCCGATCGCCCCGATGTCCTCCACGCGGATTCCAAGACCGGCGTGCTCGTCGAATACGGTCTTCAGGATCAGGTTGATCCCCTCCTCATGGTTTGCGATGGGGCAGACGATGAGCTGTTCCTCGACTCCGTTCCCGGAGAACTTGAACTCTGCATCTTCATATCCGATCCTGCCAATCCCCCCTTTCGCGAGGACCTGGTATCCCGGCATATCCGCCACCTGGAATTTTATGGATGAACTTCCGCAGTTCAGCACTAGTATCTTCATAGATTCCTCCTTGAGTTGTTTCCTCTCTTCTGGGATGTTAAAGGGCATCAAGGCCATGAGCACCCGTTAAGGCGCTGAATTAGGCCTCTAAGTGTTATATGTGCTTCTCAACCTGTCCAGTTCCGCCTGGATGGTGTTCTTCACAATCTCGTCGATATTCTTCTGTTCCTC
>DATISI010000170.1:0-3432 GCA_035581745.1 Clostridiaceae bacterium | reverse complement strand
ATAAAGGCCCGGACAAAATCCTTTCAGATGATGTCCAGGCCCTGCTAGTCTTGTGGATTAATCCTATTCCATTTTTTCTGGTCCATTTCAAGGGCGATCTTTCTTTTGACGCTACCTGAGACCCTAACGCTTATGCCTCTTCAGCCACAAGTTCGATGGTGTTGCCTTCCGGGTCGAGGAATACGGCTTCATAGTAGCCGTCTCCTGTGAGCCTCGGGCCATCCTTATGGGTCCAGCCATCCGTTTTCAGGGTTTCTGTCATCCTGTCCACATCTTTTCTGGTCTTCAGTCCGAAAGCCATATGGGCATAACCCAAAGCATCTCCGTCAGATTCATGGACGACATCCCTTCTCCTCATGAGTTCGAGGGAGGCCTCTCCATCGAAGGTCAGGAAATAGGATTCGAATCCTTTCTTCTCGTTGACATATTTCTCATTGGACTCTGCCTCGAAGTACCTCTCATAGAAGTCCTTCATCTTCTCGATGTCCCTGGTCCATAGGGCCAGATGTGCGATCTTCATCTCCCTGCCTCCTTGCTATCTGAATCTTCCTGTCACTCCCTGTAGAAGGTTTCCCCCAGGGATTCCACATGCTCAAACTCGATGGCCTGGTCCTCATAGAGGAATTTCACCCCATCGACCCATTCTCCCTGATAGTCCTTCTGGAGCAGGGTATCGGTCAGGGCCATGATTGTCGCCATTCCTCCCGTGGATCCCTGGAAGTAGGTTTCTCCCCATGCCTTTTCTATTCCTGGGACATCCTTGAGGTTGAAGGTCGCGACCTCCTTTCCATCAATGGTTTTAATCTCCTTGAGGCTGACGATGAGTCCTTCGAACACCTCGACTGAAAGGGCCTTGGATACTTCTTCCAGTCTTCCGCTAAGGTCCCTGTTCCGTTCAACCCCGGCAAAGGAGACGGTGATGCGTTGTGTGGAATCCACGTCCATGGCATAGATGGGATAATATTCCACAGCGGCATTGCTGCCTGGTTCCGGCTCTGTCCCGGCACCCTTCAGGGCTTCCAGTTCTGTGGAAAGTTCTGTCTTCTCTTCCTCCAGCGTCCTGACCACGTTTTCCAGCGCTGCTTTCTCCTCCTCGAGGCTCTTCACCTGCACTTCCAGTGCCGCGATCTTCTCGTTCAGCTGCGGGATTTCGGTGCCCGCACCTGTCTTCGGCGCGCATCCTGCTAGCAGGAGCACCCCCAGAACCATGACCATTGCGATGACTGTCCTTTTTCTCATGTCAAACCCCCTAATGTGTCTGCCCACGCAGCCTTTCTCTATCTATCCTGATTATATCAGATATCGACCAGGAAATAGTTGTCCCTTATCCCTACGTCCAAACTTTACAATTGCATGATTTTCTGTCCATTCGTGTCTCTTCCCCATCTAATCGTGCTCCACAGGATTTTTTAAGGATGCATATGTTATAATAAGAAAAAACAAAATTAGAGGTGCAGAATGAATCCTATTGCTTTTGAATTATTCGGCTTTGAAGTCGCCTGGTATGGCGTGATGATCACCCTTGGCGTGCTCATCGCCCTGGCGGTGGCCTACTATAACACGACCCGTGGCGACAAGGACGTCGATTTCGACCATATCACCGACGCCTTCCTTTACGCCTTCCCCCTGGCCCTTGTCGGAGCCAGACTCTACTATGTCATCTTCGAATGGGAACAGTACAGCGGAAATATCGCCAAGATCCTTGATGTCAGGGGCGGCGGACTCGCCATCCATGGCGGAATCATCGGAGCGGCGCTTGGTGTCCTGATCTACAAGATCGTCTCCAAGAAACCCGGAAGCTATATCCTCCGGATGGTGGATGCCGCGGCACCTTCCATGATCCTCGCCCAGGCCATCGGAAGATGGGGGAATTTCTTCAACCAGGAAGCCCATGGCGGTCCCGTATCCGAGGCCTTCATCCAGAATTTCCCGGAGTTCATCCAGAGAGGCATGCTGATCAACGGAACCTATTACCACCCTACCTTCCTCTATGAGAGCTTGTGGAACCTTGCCGTCTTCGCCATCCTGATGTACCTGTATGGGAAAAGGAAGAAGAACCAGGAAGGGACCATCTTCTACTGGTACCTGATCCTCTACTCCATAGGCAGATACTTCATCGAAGGCATGCGGACAGACAGCCTCATGTTCCTCGGAATGAGACAGGCACAGCTCTTCTCCCTCGTGTCCATCCTTGCAGGTGCGGCCCTTCTCGTCTATAAGACGCAGAAGTCAAAGAAGGAGAATCCCAACACTACGGCTGTAGAGAAAGAGAAAAAGTAAGCAGAATCGATAAATGACCGGACCTTGGAGGAATCCATCGTCCGGTCATACTTATTCCCCTCCGAATACCTCTTATGCAGGGACGGATGGAAATCCGAAAAGATTCCCTGGTTTTGCGGTCCGATTGGTCGAAGAGGACTGCTTCACCACCTTCTCCGATTGTCTTGTGCTTCAACCAAAAGGGTGATTCCTGCCCTTCCCTTGAATTCCATTTTCCTCAGATTCCCCATGCTGTCCCCTGAAAGCCTTTCAATGTTTCTTTTCCATTTGATTGACTTCAGTCCGGGATTATATTACAATATCTATTGTTACCTGCCCTCATAGTTCAATGGATAGAATAAGTCCCTCCTAAGGATTAGATATGGGTTC
The DNA here is from genome assembly GCA_035581745.1 of Clostridiaceae bacterium. Lineage (GTDB taxonomy): Bacteria > Bacillota > Clostridia > Clostridiales > Clostridiaceae > Youngiibacter. Next base: position 783 of record DATISI010000170.1, on the reverse strand, counting down.
GATTCCCGTTGAGGGTACCACAACAGGTACCGACAAGGTACCATAGCGACGATAACGCCCGCAATGCATTGTAATTCAATGTATTGCGGGCGTTGTCACGTTCTCATGCATTCATTTTCAATAAAGCACTTCAGCCGAATATAACAATTGGCTGAGGCGCTTTCTGAAAGCGATAATAAGGGTGATGGGTAGAGCGGCTTCGATGAAGGATGGGACAATCAGATATGCAATGACTATGTCTCTTCGAAAGGAACTTGTACGCCTTCAGAGAAAACGTGTACGCGTAATGAAAACAACATCTTATTTATTAATTCTTGTTAATATAATGTCCTTCTGAATTAGGGGGATGTATAATAGTGGCGAAAAGAAGCCTCATGTATACTGTTTCCGAAGATTTAGGGCACATGCAAGACTGTGAGTATTTGAATCATCGCCACGAAAATATCGGTACTGGATACCCCATGAGATAATTACTGGTGATGTGTTGCATTTAATTTGACAAACGACCTCGTTCATATATTAATCAGATCCCTCATGGAGAAAACCTATGAGATCACCTGTATTGGCGACAAAACTGCATAAACCCCAGCTACCTGATATCGTGATTTCAAGAACGGATCTGCTGAAAGACAGTGACAGGGCAAGTGTCATTCTCGTGTCTGCGCAGGCGGGTTCAGGCAAATCGACGATTATTTCCGCATGGCTGTCAGAACAGAAAAGACCCTACTGCTGGTACTCCCTGGATGAGTGGGACAACGACCTGACCCAATTTTTAACCTATCT